>JAHBYP010000004.1:440000-629700 GCA_019635875.1 Alphaproteobacteria bacterium | reverse complement strand
GCGGCGAAGCTACGCCTCTCGCCGCCGGGAGCAATTTTAACCCCTACGCGTGTCGCCGACGCCCCTTTGGTGCAAGTGGGACAGGGATTATTTGGATTCCTAGCCGTGCTCGGCACGACAGCATCCCTTACCTTCCCCCGGAGGGGGAAGGTGCCCGAAGGGCGGAAGGGGGATGTCGAAGACGGGCACCGGATGCGTTGCGGCATCCCCCATCCGGCGCTGCGCGCCACCTTCCCCCTCCGGGGGAAGGGAATGCGGGGTCAGAGGAACGCGGCGCGGATGTCGACGCTGGATTTCGTGCCGAGATCGTCGAAGGTGGCGGCCAGCCAGCGCTCGGCTGCCTTGCGGCCGACTTCGCGCAGGTGGCGCAGGAACTGCGGCTCGACGTTGAACTTGCTGACCGCGCCCAGCGGCAGCATGGCGGCTTCGTCGGCGACGATGTGCACCAGCATGCGCTTGAGCCGGTCGATGGCCGGGCCGCTGGCCCCGTCGTCCTCGATCAGCTTCTGGGCGAAGGCGATGGCGCGCATCTCGCCGATCAGCGCGCCGTTGAAGGTGATCTCGTTCAGCCGATTGTCGATCTCGACGATGGTCTGCGGCACGCCGGTGCGGATCAGCGGATTGATCTGCACCAGGACGACATCGCGACTCTCGCACTCGTAGATGAAGGGCCAGATCGCCGGATTGCCGGTATAGCCGCCATCCCAGTAGGGCTGGCCATCGATGATCACGGCCTCGAACAGGCTGGGCAGGCAGGCCGAGGCGAGCAGCGCATCGTGCGTGATCTCGGCGTTGCGGAAGATGCGCGCATCACCGGTCTCGACATTGGTCGCCGTGACGAAGAGCCTGACCTGTGTGCAGGCCTGCACCGAGTCGAGGTGCAGCCGATTGCGCAGCACGGTGGCGAGCGCGTTCAGACGCAGCGGATTGCGGATCGCCGGCGGCGCCAGGCGCTCGGCCATCTCGACGATGGCGGCGCCGGGCGAGCGGTCGAGGTTCCAGTTGCCGGCCAGTCGGTCGAGCGGCGAGGTGCGCACCAGGGAGAAGGGGGCGTAGGTGCCGATCTCCCCCCAGAAATCGGCCAGTGCCTGGCGCGCGTGCTCGCGGCCACCCTCGTGCAGGCCCTGCGCCAGCACCGCGGCGTTCATCGCGCCGGCGCTGGTGCCGCTGATGCCCTCGAATTCCAGCCTGCCGTCCTCCAGCAGCCGGTCGAGCACGCCCCAGGTGAAAGCGCCATGCGAGCCGCCGCCCTGTAGCGCCAGGTTGATGCGTTTCGTCTCAGCCATAGGTCGTCGCGATCGGCATGCTGCGCCTGAGCGTCTTGGTCACCGGCGTCTTCTCCATGATCTCGGCCACGCGGGCGGCCTGCTCGGCCGACAGCGTCGCGCCGAACCTGATATGGCGCTCGATGCGCTCGCTGCCATCGGCGTCGCGGCCGAAATGACCCCTCACCTCGATGCGGCCGAGGTCCCAGCCCTTGCGGTCGGCGTACATGCGCGCGGTCAGCGATGTGCAGGCGATCAGCGCGCCCAGCAGCAGCTCGTAGGGGTTGGGGCCGGTATCCGTGCCGCCGTTGTCGCGCGGCTCGTCGGCGCCGAACGCGTGCGAGCGCGCGTGAAGGTGCTGCACGAAGCCGCTGTCGCTGTCGAGAGTCACTGTCGCCATGGCACCCTCCGCTACGCTGCATGTGACGTACCATGGCCGATCCGAGCCTGCCTGCGCTATGCTCGCGCATGCTCATCAAGCGCGCGATCCTGCAGCGACTGATCGACGGCTCGGCGAGCCTGGCGTTCCGCCGCTGGCGCAAGCCCACGGTGCGGGCGGGCGGACGGCTGACGACCGAGCTCGGCGTGCTGGCGATCGACGCCGTCGAGCGCGTCGACGACGACGCGCTGACCGAGGAGTCGGCGCGACAGGCCGGCTTCGAGTCGCTCGACGAGCTGAAGGGCCTTCTGCGTACCGACGGCGATCTCTACCGCATCCGGCTGCACCATGCCGGGCCGGACCCGCGTCTGAGCCTGCGCGACAGCGACCAGCTCGACGAGGCCGACCTTCAGGGCGTGGTCGAGCGGCTCGAATCGATGGACCGGCACAAGGCCTGGGTGCGGCCGACCCTGGAGCTGATCGAGCGCCATCCCGGCCGGCCCGCCGCGGATCTCGCGGCCGAGCTCGGGCGGGAGGCCAAGCAGTTCAAGGCCAATGTGCGACGGCTGAAGGCGCTGGGGCTGACCGAGAGCCTCGAGGTCGGTTACCGCATCTCGCCGCGCGGCAGGGTCGTGCTCGAGGCGCTCAGGCAGCGGGCCTGAAACGACAACGGCCGCCCCCCGGGGCGGCCGTGCGATGGTAGCGGGCGGGGCCCGCTTACTTCATCTTCGATTCCTTGAACGCGACGTGCTTGCGCGCGACCGGGTCGTACTTCTTGAGCTCCATCTTCTCGGTCTTGGTCTTGGCGTTCTTCTTGGCGACGTAGAAGTAGCCGGTGTCGGCGGTCGAAACCATCTTCACCAGGGTGATGTTGGACTTGGCCATGGCGATCCTCTGGGGGCCGGCGGTGGCCCAAAGCTTTGAAGGGACGGGAAAATAGCGACCGAGGCCGCGATGTCAAGGCGCCCCGGGGACCCACCCGACCGCTCCGATGCGGATCGGTCCCATGCCCGGTCGCCGCCGGATCGGACCTTCTCCGAATGGTTGCATGTCAGGGCCGGCGCTATCTTCCAGCCATGGACGCGGGGACATATTCACCAGGGCGTCCGATCTAGAAGCCAAGCGATTTTCAGCGTCTTCAGCATTTCATCCCACTGATATTGCTCTTCGGAAGCGTATTCTGGCTTCCACATTCACGACAGGGCCCGCGCCGGGGTGACCGGCGCGGGCCTTTCATTTCGCAGGCCAAGAGCAGATTGACGGCCGCAACCTCCGCTATTCGGCCGGCTTGGCATGCGCGCCGCCGTGCTGCGACTTGGCTTGCTCGTCGGCGCTGCGCCCGCCGAAGCGGCGCTTCGACCAGGTGGTGATGCGGTCGATATAGACCAGCACCACCGGCACCACGACCAGGGTGAGGATGGTCGAGCTGATCAGGCCGCCGATCACGGCATGCGCCATGGGCGAGCGCTGCTTGCCGCCTTCGCCCAGGCCCAGCGCCAGCGGTACCATGCCGAAGATCATGGCGATGGTGGTCATCAGGATCGGCCGCAGCCGGATGGTGCCGGCCTCGATCAGCGCCTCGCGGATCGCCAGCCCGCGGCCGCGCGCCTGGTTGGTGAAGTCGACGAGCAGGATGGCGTTCTTGGTCACCAGGCCCATCAGCATGATGAAGCCGATGATGCTGAAGATGTTGAGCGTCGAGCCGGCGATCAGCAGGCCGAGGAAGACGCCGATCAGCGACAGCGGCAACGACATCATGATGGCGATCGGCTGCAGGAAGGAGCCGAACTGCGAGGCGAGGATCAGGTAGATCAGGATGATCGCCAGGGCCAGCGCCTGGATGGCGTAGCCGCCGCTCTCGGCGATGTCCTTGCTCGAGCCGCCGATGACGAAGCGGTAGCCCGCCGGCAGCTTCATCTCGGCCAGCATCCTGTTCAGCTCGTTGCCGACATCGCCCGAGGAGCGGCCCGAGGCGTTGGCGCTGATCTGCACCTCGCGCTGCAGGTCGCGGCGGTTGATCTGCGAGGCGCCGATGACCGGCTCGACGTCGGCGATCTGGCTCAGTTGGACCATGCGCGGCGAGCCGTCGGCGGCCATCTGCGAGGTCGCCAGCCAGATGCGGTCGAGATCCTGCTTGCCGGTGCGGTCGGTGGCCGAGAGCCGCACCATCACGGTGTAGTTCTCGTCGTCGGGCGCCTTCCACAGGCTGGTCTCGTCGCCGGCGAAGAGCGGGCGCAGCGTGTTGGCGATCAGCAGCGTATTGACGCCGAGATCCGAGGCCACGTCGCGCTTGACGCGCACGTTGAACATCGGCTTGGCGGCCTTGAGGTTGCGGTCGATATCGACCGCGCCCGGGATCTGCGCCAGCTTCGCCATCGCTTCCTGGGAGATGCGATCGAGCACCGCGGTGTCAGGGCCCTGCAGCGAGATCTGCAGCTGCTTCTGCGCGCCGCCGCCGGGTCCGCCGGGCACGTTGATCGAGTAGATGATGCCGGGGATCGCCGCCAGCCGTTCGCGCAGCGGCTGGGCCATCTGCGTCGGCGAACGCTTGCGCTCCTTCAGCGGCTTGTAGCGGACATAGACGAAGCCCATGTTCTTGCCGGGCGAGCCGCCGGTATTGACCGTGCCGTAGGTGTAGGCGACCTCGGGGAACTCGCGGATCGCCGCATCGATCTGGCGCAGCTTCGCCGTGGTGTACTCCAGCGACGAGCCGACCGGCGTCTCGAAGGTCACGGCATGCTCGCCGAGATCGGCCTCGGGCACGAACTCCACGCCGATGAACTTCACCAGGCCGAAGCTGCCGAAGAAGCTGACGAAGGCGATGATCAGCGTCGTCTTGCGGTGATCGACCGCCCAGGCGACGACGCGGCGGTAGCCCGCCGTCAGCCAGTCCTGCGCCTTCTCCATCCCGCGCGCGAAGCGGCCGCCGCGGCCATGCGCCTGCGGGTCGTACCACACGCTCGACAGCATGGGATCGAGCGTGAAGGAGACGAACAGCGAGATCAGCACCGCGGCGGCGACGGTGATGCCGAACTGGAAGAAGAAGCGGCCGATGATGCCGCCCATGAAGGCCACGGGCAGGAACACCGCGATGATGGTGAACGTGGTGGCCAGCACCGCCAGGCCGATCTCCTCGGTGCCCTTGATCGCCGCCTCGCGGTGCGAGGCGCCGCCGGCGAGGTGGCGCGTGATGTTCTCGCGCACGACGATGGCGTCGTCGATCAGGATGCCGATGGCCAGGCTGAGCGCCATCAGGGTGAGCACGTTGAGCGTGAAGCCGAAGGCGGCCAGGGCCATGAAGGCGCCGAGCACCGATACCGGCAGCGCCAGGCCGGTGATCACCGTGCTGCGCCAGGAATGCAGGAACAGGAAGACGATCAGGATGGTGAGCACACCGCCCTCGATCAGCGTGCTCTGCACGTTGTCGACCGAGTTGCGGATGCCGCGCGAGGTGTCGCGCACGATGTCGAGCGTGATGTCGGCGGCCACGCCGGCCTGGCGCAGCTCCTCGATCGCCCGGCGCACGCCGTCGGCGACGTCGATGGTGTTGGCGCCCTGCACCTTGACGACGTCGATCGCCATGGCGCGCTCGCCGTTGAGCAGCGCGGTGGTCTCCAGCTCCTGCTCGCCGTCGACGATGGTCGCGACCTGGCCGAGATAGACCGGCGCGCCGCCGCGACGCGCGACGATGATGTCGGCGAAGCGCTGCGGATCGGCGACGCGGCCGTCGATCTGGATCACGCGCTCGTTGTTGCCGCGCGTGACGTTGCCGGCGGGGAAGTTCTGGTTCTCGGTGCGGATCGCGTTCTGCACCTCGTTGACGCCGATGCGCAGCGCCTGCATGCGCTCGGGGTTGAGGAAGACGTTGATCTGCCGCTTGACGCCGCCGACGATGGTGGCGCGGCCGACGCCGCGCACGTTCTCGATGCGCTTCAGCACGATGCGGTCGGTGATCGTCGTCAGGTCGCGCAGGCTGCGCACGTCGGAGCGCACGGCGATCGACACGATCGGCTGGTCGTCGGGGTTGAAGCGCTGGATCAGCGGCTCCTTGACTTCCTCGCGGAAGCCGGCGCGCACCTGCTGGACCTTCTCGCGCACGTCCTGGGTCGCCTGCACCGCCGACACCGACAGTTCGAACTCGGCGATGACCAGCGAGCGACCCTCGAAGGAGCGCGAGGTCAGCGTCTTCAGGCCCGCGATCGAGTTGACCGCCTCCTCGATCTTGCGGGTGATCTCGCTCTCGACCGTCTCCGGCGCCGCGCCGGGATAGTCGATGCTGACGACGACGACCGGGAACTCGACGTTGGGGAACTGGTCGATGCCGAGCTGGCGGTACGAGAACAGGCCGAGCACCATCAGCGCCACCATCATCATGGTGGCGAAGACCGGGTTGTCGACGGCGATGCGGGTCAGGCGCATGAGAACCTCGCTGTCGTCCTGAGCGCAGCGAAGGACCTCGCGGTATCGCGGTCACAGATGGGCAGCGTGTCCTTGATCACGACCGCCGGGTCCTTCGCTGCGCTCAGGACGACAATCATGGTGCACTCTGCACCTTGACCGCCTGCCCGGGCTTCAGGCCGGGCAGGGGGGCGACGACGAGCTGCATGCCGGCGCCGACGCCGCCGATCTCCACGAGATCGGCCTTGGGCCAGGCGCGGCCCGGCGTCACCGCCTGGCGCACCAGCACGCCGTCGCGCACCAGCAGCACGAAGTCGCCGGCCTCGTCCTTGCGCAGCGCCGAGGGCGGCACGGCCAGCGCCTGCGCCGATTCGGCGACGACGACGCGGCAGACGGTGAACAGGCCGCCGCGCAGCGCCTCGTCGCGGTCGAGGATCTCGACGAAGACCAGCACCGAGCGCGAGCCGCTCTGCGTCGTCGGGCTGATGCGCGCGATGCGGGCCTTGAAGTCGCGCTCGCCGAAGCCCTCGATCTGCACCCGCGCCGCCATGTCGGCGCGCAGCCGCACGACGTCGGCCGAGGGAACCTGGGCCGCGACTTCCATGCGCGAGGTGTCGAGCAGGGTGAGGATCCTGCCGTCGATCGGCAGCGACTCGCCCGGGTTGGCCAGGCGCTCGCCGATCACGCCGGCGAAGGGCGCCACCACCTGGGCGTCGGCCAGCGCCTTGCGTGCGAGTTCGACCTGGGCCTGGGCGACGGCGATCTGCGCCTTCTTGGCGTCGGCGACGGCGTTGGCCTGGTCGAGGGCGGCGCGCGACACGACGCGCTGGCCGGCCAGCGCCGCCTTGTTGGCGCGATCCTGCTCGGCCCATTCGGCATCGGCCTTCGCGGCCTCGAGCGCCGCCAGCCGCTCGCGCACCCGCGCCTCCAGCTCGACCGTCTCGAAGCGCGCCAGCACCTGGCCGGCCTGCACGCGATCGCCCTCGCGCACCAGCACGTCCGCCAGGCGGGCGGAGATGCGCGACTTCACGGTGGTCTGGTCGATCGGCTGGGTCGAGCCGGTGAAGCGCAGGGTGTCGCGCAGGCGCTGCGGCTGCAGGGTCGCGACCTCGGCGGCGGCCAGCTCGATCGGCCGCACCGTGGGTTGTGGCTTGGCCGCCTGCGAGCTGGCGCTGGGCGGGCGCGCGACCATAAAGGCGCCGGCGCCTGCGACCAGCACCGCGGCGGCAATGATGGCGATCAGACGAAGGGTCTTCATGGGCGCAACCCCGCGAGGACGAGATCGAGGTGGGCGTCGTGGAAGGCGTCCGCCGTCGGGCAGGTGGCGTCGTAGGGCGCGAGCGAGCGGCGCCAGATCGCGAACATCGACAGCGGGCTTGCGAGCGCGATCACCGTGGCCGGGATGTCGGCGATCGGCCGGAACTCGCCGCGCTCGACGCCGCGGCGCAGCACGGTCTCGAACAGGCGGCGGCCGCGCTGGTCGATCTCGTCGACGAAGTAGCGCGCCACGTCGGGAAAGTTCGCGGCCTCGCCAATCACCAGCTTGGTAACGCCGCCGGACGGGCTCTCGTTGAAAGCGCGATATTTCTCGAACAGGCTGCGTAGCAGGTCGGCGCTGTGGCCCTCGAAGCTCGCGACGAACTGCTCGCCCATCGCCAGCGGCTCGAGGATCGCCTCGGCGATCACCGCCTTGAACAGGTCTTCCTTGCTGCGGAAGTACAGATAGGGGAGGCCCTTGCTGACCCCGGCGGCCCTGGCGACGTCCTCCAGCTTGGTGGCCGCGAAGCCACGCTCGACGAACAGCTTCAGGGCCGCCTGCACGACCTCGCGCGACCGGTCTTGGGGGCGTCGGACCCTGTTCTGTGACGGGGTAATGACTGACTGGTCAGTATGCATCGTGTTAAGTTAGTTGGGTTAACGCATTTCGCCAAGTCACGGTTTGTATCGTTTGGAAACAACAGGCTATCAGGGGCGATGTTCGCTCCCTTCGCCGAGGAGTTGGCTCGGCCCGTCCTCTTTCTGGTCCTCGGAACCGCCTTTGCCGCGGGATTCGTGCGTGGCATGGCCGGCTTCGGCGCCGCGCTGATCCTGACGCCCGTCTTTTCGGCATTCTACACGCCAGCGGTGGCAATTCCGGTCCTGGGCTTCGCGGACTGGGTAATGAGCATGCCGATGGTGCTGAAGTCCTTCCGCCGCTGCGTCTGGCGCGAGGTGCTGCCGCTCGCCCTGGCAGCCGTGGTGACCGTGCCGCTCGGCAGCTACGTGCTGGCGGCGAGCGATCCCGGGGTTCTGCGGGTCGCCATCTCGATCTTCGTGCTGCTGTCGGTGGCGGCGCTCGCCTCGGGCTGGCGCTATCGCGGCACGCCGACGATGCCGGTGACCCTGGGGGTCGGTGGGCTGGCAGGGGTGATGGGCGGCGCGATCGGCATGAGCGGGCCGCCGGTGGTGCTGTTCTGGCTCGGCGGGCAGGCGGACGCCGCCCAGGCGCGCACCAATACGCTGGCCTTCTTCGGCCTCGCCGCGCTGGCGACCATGAGCATGTACGTCGTCAACAAGCTGCTGACGCCGCGGGCCATCGTGCTGGCGATCATCCTGATGCCGGTCTACGGGCTGGGCCTGTTCCTCGGCAGCCGGGCCTTCCGGCTGCTGCCCGAGCGGGCGTTCCGCTTCATCGCCTTCTCGCTGATCTCGGCCATCTCGGTGGCGACCCTGGTCGCGGCGGTGGTGTAATGATCGGGACGCGATGACCACGCACCGGCTGTTCCCGACCCTGATCTACCGCGCGCCGCTGAAGGTGGGCTCGCCGGCGCGCCTCAACCGGACGCTGCTCGACGAGGCGCACGCCATGGCGCTGGACGATCACGTCGGGCGCCGATGGTCCGCGAAGCACTACCTCGGCGGCTACACCAGCTACGGCTCGCTGGCGCAGATGCATCGCATCTCCCCGACCTTCGCCGCGCTCGAGCGGGCGATGGCGCCGCATGTGAAGCGCTTCGCAAGCGAGCTGGGATACGACATGCGCGGCCGGGCGATCGACATGACCGATTGCTGGGTCAATGTCATGCCGGCGCGCACCGTGCACAGCCTGCACCTGCATCCGCTGTCGTTCATCAGCGGCACCTACTACGTGCAGACGCCGCCGGGCAGCCCGGCGCTGAAGTTCGAGGATCCGCGCCTGTCGAAGATGATGGCCGCGCCGCCGCGCCAGGCAAAGGCGGCGAAGGCCATGCGGTCCTTCGTCGAGTTCCCCGCCGAGGCCGGCACCCTGATCCTGTTCGAGAGCTGGCTGCGTCACGAGGTGCCGCCCGGCGAGATCGACGGCGAACGCGTGTCGATCAGCGTCAACTACGCCTGGCGCGATTTGTCTGCCGACAAGATCGCCGTTGCCCGAGGCGGGCGCCGGGCCTAGTCGTCTCGCTCCACCGGAGGCGAGACGATGGCGCTCAAGTTCAAGCAGGTCGACGTGTTCACCGCGACGCCGTTCAAGGGCAACCCGGTCGCCGTGATCTTCGGCGCCGACGGCCTGGACACGGCGCAGATGCAGCGCATCGCCAACTGGACCAACCTCTCCGAGACCACCTTCCTGCTGAAGCCCAGCCAATCGGGCGCCACGCACCGCGTGCGCATCTTCACGCCGCAATCCGAGCTGGCCTTCGCCGGCCATCCGACGCTGGGCACGGCGCATGCCGCGATCGAAGGCGGCGTGGTAACGCCCAAGGACGGCAAGCTGGTACAGGAATGCAGGATGGGCTTGGTCGGGCTGACGGTAGCGGGCGAGGGGGCTCAGCGCACCATCACGCTCGACCTGCCGAACACCAAGTCACGCGTTCTCGACGCGGCGGAGATCGCCGAGATGGAGGCGGTGCTGGGCGCGCCGGTCGAGCACCAGCCGGCGCCGCGCGTGATCGATGTCGGGCCGAAATGGATTACCGCCTTGATGGGGGATGCCGCCGCGGTGCGCGCCGTGAAGCCGGACCTCGCGCGCATGCCGGCGTTCGAGAAGCTGGTTGGCGGCACGGGTGTCGTCGTCTTCGGCCGTCACGCCAGTGGCGGTTCGGCGGCGGTCGAGGTGCGTGCCTTCGCGCCCTCCGACGGCGTGCCCGAGGATCCGGTGTGCGGCAGCGGCAATGGCTGCGTCGCCGTGTTCATCCGCGACAGTGGGCTGGTAGACTCTGTCGGTCGCAACTATGCCGCGTCGCAGGGCTTCTGCGTCGGCCGCGACGGGCGCGTTGCCGTGAGCATCTCGGCTGATGGCGCTGTCAAGCTGGGGGGCCATTGCGTGACCGTGGTCGACGGCTCGATCGCCGCCTGACATTCCCTCGTCCCGCCATCCCTCGCTGTGCTCGGGATGACAGGGGCAGCAAAAGGCCCCGGTCATTCGACCGGGGCCTCCATGCAACGTCCGCAGTACGACGGGCGCGCTATCTCTTTTCGGCGTCCTCGGCCGGCGCGGCCTCGGCCTCAGGCTGTTCGTCCGCGGGCTTCTCGAACAGCGCCTGGGCGGCGGCCTCGGCCGCAGCCTGGGCCAGCGCCGCTTCCTGCGCCGCGCGATCGGTCTCGGCCATGATCACGCCACCCCTGGCCTGGAACTCGGCCTCGTCGGCCGAGCGGGCCACGTTGGCGTTGATCTCGACGACGACCTCCGGGTGCAGATGGACCTGCACCTTGTGCAGACCCAGCGACTTGATCGGCTTGGGCAGCTCGACCTGCGCGCGCTCGATCTTCACTGCTTTGTTGCCGGCACCTGCGGCCGCGGCCTCGGCGATGTCGCGCGCCGTCACCGAGCCGTAGAGCTGCAGGCTCTCCGACGCCTGGCGGATCAGCACGACCTGGAATCCGGCCATCTGCGCCGCGACCGCCTCGGCTTCCTGGCGGCGCTTGAGGTTGCTGGCCTCGAGCTCCTTGCGGCGGCTGTCGAAGTACTTCCTGTTGTCGTCGGTGGCGCGCAGCGCCTTCTTCTGCGGCAGCAGGAAATTGCGGGCGAAGCCGGGCTTCACCTTCACGACGTCGCCCATCTGGCCGAGCTTCGGCACGCGCTCCAGAAGGATCACTTCCACGTTTGCCATGGTGTCCTCCCTCCCTAGCGCGTGATCACGTAGGGCAGCAGGCCCAGGAAGCGGGCGCGCTTGATCGCATTGGCGAGCTCACGCTGCTTCTTGGTCGAGACCGCCGTGATACGGCTCGGCACGATCTTGCCGCGCTCGGAGATGAACCGGCTGAGCAGGCGCACGTCCTTGTAGTCGATCTTCGGCGCGTTGGCGCCGGAGAACGGGCAGGACTTGCGACGGCGAACGAACGGACGACGGGCTCCGCCGCCGCCACCACCACCCATGCTCATGCGGCTTCTCCTTCACCTTCTCCGGGTGCGCCCTCGCGCACGAAGCGCGGACGCTCGCCGCGGTCGCCCCGGTCGCCACGATCGCCGAAGCGGTCGCCGCGGCCACGGCGCTCGCCGCCCTCGCTCTTGCGCATCATCGCCGAGGGGCCTTCCTCGAGCTCGTCGACGCGCACGGTGATGTAGCGGATGATGTCTTCGTTGATCGACATCGTGCGCTCGAGCTCCTTCACGGCAGCGGCGGGCGCGTCGATGTTCATCAGGGTGTAGTGGCCCTTGCGGTTCTTCTTCATGCGGAAGGACAGCTGGCGCAGGCCCCAGTACTCCTTCTTGGTCACCTGGCCGCCGAGGCTGGTGACAAGGTCGGAAAACTGGGTCGTCAGGGTTTCAACCTGGGTCGTCGCGACGTCCTGACGTGCGACGAACACGTTCTCATACAGAGGCATGGAGCTCCTTACGGCTGTTCATGACCCGGAGTCTGGCGACCGACCGGATCTAGCCGAGCAGCGCGCCCTCCGGCACCCTTGGGTGCCGAGGAGTTGAAGCCGATCGGCAAGGAGCCGCCGGGCTTTGGTCCCGGCGGAAGCGCGGGCTTATACACGATGCCGGCGGCCGTGCAACCCCGTCGCCTTGCAGCCTCTACCAAAACCTGAGAAATCATGTATAAACTGTCTTCCATATTGGTGAATTGATTATTCGCAATTGATTTTTGGGGATGCGCCATCAGGCGCAGCGATTTCCATGACGTGGGGCGGAATTTTTGCGCGTATCGCGCTAATTGTTTTTGCCGGCGCAGTGATCGTTTCCGCGGCGACGGCGTCCAGTGACGGGATCTCTTCGCGGGGCGGGTCATCCTCCGCCGGCGGGCCGGTGGGTCTGAACATTCGGACCATGGATGGCCGTTTCCAGCAGACCACGATTGTCTGGGCGGGCAGCAACCGCGAGCTCACCGTCGTCAATCTTTCGGATCCGGTCGCGCCCGGCGCCGAACGCGACGTCTACGACACGATGAAGATGCTGCTGCAGCGCTGCACCGCGATCAATCTGGCGGTCGGCAGGGCGAGCGGCCCGGGCGGCTGCTGTCCGACAATGAGCGGTTCGGGCGTAGGATTCGCCGGCAACGTGAAGACCAAGCTGCGGATCGACCAGGCCTTCGAAGGCGGCCGGGTGCGCCAGACCGTGACCATTTACGGTTACAGGGGTTCCTTCGACGCCTACGCCGCCCGGCTGCTGTTCCAGTAGCGTCGCTCCCGGCGACTGGCTATGACTGCCCGCAACGCGATGCGGGAGAGGAACGCCGGGTATGAGCAGGGCTTTCGTGTTTCCGGGCCAGGGATCCCAGGCTGTCGGCATGGGCGTGGATCTGGCCGCGGCGTTCCCCGTCGCGCGCGAGGTCTTCCAGGAAGTCGACGAGGCGCTGAAGCAGAAGCTCTCGAAGCTGATGCGCGAGGGCCCGGAAGGCGACCTTGTCCTGACCGAGAACGCGCAGCCGGCGCTGATGGCGGTCAGTGTCGCGGCGGTGCGCGTGCTGGAGAAGGAAGGCGGCAAGAGCCTCCCCGAGATGGCGGCCTTCGTCGCCGGTCACTCGCTGGGCGAGTATTCGGCGCTGGCCGCGGCCGGCGCGCTCAGCCTCGCCGACACGGCGCGGCTGCTGAAGCGCCGCGGGCTGGCGATGCAGAAGGCGGTGCCGGTGGGCGTCGGCGCCATGGCGGCGCTGCTCGGCATCGAGCTGGAGCCGGCGCTGGAGGCCTGCGAGGAGGCGGCGCAGGGCGAGATCGTCACCGTCGCCAACGACAATGGCGGCGGCCAGATCGTCGTCTCCGGCCACAAGGCGGCCGTCGAGCGCGCGGTCGAGGCGGCCAGGGGCAAGGGCTGCAAGCGCGGCATGCTGCTGCCGGTGAGCGCGCCCTTCCATTGCCCCCTGATGAAGCCGGCGGCCGACGAGATGGCCGAGGCGCTCGAGATGGTGAGCGTCGCGCCGCCGCGCGTGCCCGTCGTCACCAACGTCTCCGCCGACGAGACCAGCGATCCCGCCACCATCAAGAAGCTGCTGATCGAGCAGGTCACCGGCCGCGTGCGCTGGCGCGAATGCGTGCTGGCGATGAAGGGCAAGAACGTCGACACCCTGGTCGAGATCGGCACCGGCAAGGTGCTGACCGGCCTGGTCAAGCGCATCGACCGCGAGATGACCGGCATGGCGGTGAACTCGCCGGCTGACGCCGAAGCCTTCCTCAAGACCACCTGAGCGCGAGACTCCCATGTTCGAACTGACCGGCAAGGCGGCACTGGTGACCGGCGCCTCGGGCGGCATCGGTGGCGCGATCGCCAGGGCGCTGCATCGCCAGGGGGCCGCGGTCGTGCTCTCGGGCACCCGCGCCGAGGCGCTGGAGGCGCTGAAGGCCGAGATGGGCGAGCGCGCCCATGTCATCACCGCCAGAATGGACGACGCCGCCGACCTCGAACGCCTGGTCAAGGAGTCCGAGGCGGCGATGGGCAAGGTCGACATCCTGGTCAACAACGCCGGCATCACGCGCGACATGCTGGCGTTGCGCCTGAAGGACGAGGACTGGTCGAAGGTCCTGGAGATCAATCTCACCGGCGCCTTCCGCCTGTCGCGTGCCTGCATGCGCGGAATGATGCGCCGCCGCCACGGCCGGATCGTCACCATCACCTCGGTGGTCGGCGTCACCGGCAATCCCGGCCAAGCGAACTACGCCGCGTCCAAGGCCGGCCTGATCGGCATGTCGAAGTCGCTGGCGGCCGAAGTCGCCTCGCGCGGCATCACGGTGAACTGCCTGGCGCCCGGTTTCATCGCCACGCCGATGACCGACAAGCTCACCGACGAGCAGAAGGCGATGATCCTCAATCGCGTGCCGGCCGAGCGCCTGGGCACGCCCGACGACATCGCCGCCGGCGTCGTCTATCTCGCCAGCGACGAGGCGGCCTATATCACCGGCCAGACGCTGCACATCAACGGCGGCATGGCGATGATCTGATGGCGAAGGCGCCGGTCACCTACAAGCTGAACCGGCGTGGTGATGCGAAGGTCGCGCGTGCGGCCGATCGCGGCCTGTCGGCGCACAACAAGCCCTACAGCGGACCGGCGAACTTCAACTACTTCACGATCTCCGCGCGCAACGAGAAGGGCAAGCTGATCGGCGCCGTCGATGCCTACGGCTTCTACGGCTGGCTGTTCGTGCGCTATCTCTGGGTCGACGGCCGCTACCGCCGCGGCGAGCAGCGGGTCGGCAGCGAGCTGATGGACCGCGCCGAGGCCTACGCCGGCAAATGCGGCTACTATGGCATCTGGCTCGACACATTCGAGTTTCAGGCGCGGCCGTTCTACGAGAAGCGCGGCTACAGCCTGTTCGGCGAGCTCGAGGACAACCCGCCGGGCTACAGCCGCTACTTCATGCGCAAGATGATCGGCAAGCCGCCTAAAGGTCGGCGCCGACGGCCTGATCGACCGACTTGAATCCGTCGGCCTTCAGCAGCGCCGACAGCTCGTCCTTGATCCGCCGCACCAGGCCGGGCCCCTCGTAGACCAGGGCGCTGTAGAGCTGCACCAGCGAGGCGCCGGCGCGGATCTTGTCGTAGGCGTCCCTGCCCGAGGCGATGCCGCCGCAACCCACCAGCGGAAACCGCCCGGCGACGTGCTTGGCCGCGATGCGCAGCACGCCGGTCGACAGCGCCGTCAGCGGCGCGCCTGACAATCCGCCGGCTTCGTTGCGCCGCGCGCTCTTCAGGGTCGATGGACGCGACACCGTGGTGTTGCCGACGATCATGCCGTCGATCGAAGCCTCGACCGCGGCGGCGACGATGTCCTCGAAATCGGCGGCCGTGAGGTCGGGCGCGACCTTGACCACGACCGGGATCTTGCGCGCGCCCAGCACGCCCTTCACACCCTTGAGCAGGCCGGCCAGCGCGTCGCGCGCCTGCAGGTCGCGCAGCCCCGGCGTGTTGGGCGAGGAGACATTGCAGACGATGTAGTCCGCGTACGGCATCAGCGCCTGCGTGCACGTGACGTAGTCGGCCGCCCGGTCGACGCTGTCCTTGTTGGCGCCGACATTGATGCCGACGATGCGCACCCGGTCGCGCCTCTTCAGCCGCTCGCGCGCCGCCTCGAGGCCGTCGCCCGGAAATCCCATGCGGTTGATCAGCCCGCGATCCTCGGGCAGTCGGAACAGGCGCGGCTTCGGATTGCCCGCCTGCGGCCTGGGCGTGATCGTTCCCACCTCGACGAAGCCGAACCCCAGTCCCAACGCCGCCGTCGCGACCTCGGCGTTCTTGTCGAAGCCGGCGGCGAGACCAATGGGATTGCGGAAGCGATGCCCCCAGACGGTGATCGCCAGCGCCGGGTCCTCGGGCAGCACGTCCCTCGGCGCGAGACCCGACTTCAGCAACCGGATCGTCAGGCGATGCGCCGTCTCGCCGCCCAGCAATCCGAGCATCGGCCCGACGACGGAACGATAGATCATCAACTTGCCAACTCAATCCAGCCGGAAACCCTGGCTGCGCACGTATGCACCGAAATCGGCGCGGTCGGGGGAGGCGTATTGGCGCGCCTTGTCCTCGGACCAGCCGTAGAATTCGGCGCGGCCGTAGCGCGCCTCGTCGCGTTGCTGGCGGTAGGGAAAGATGCCGTGACGGCGGTGGTCGTAGGCATCGACCTTGTCGCGGATCGAGGTTTCATCGAAGCGGTCGACGTGGACGCGTGCGGCCATCGGCAGACGGGCGCTCATGTAGCCCGGATCGGCCGGCCAACCGACGCCAAGCCCGGCGACAGGGAAGACATAGGCCGGCAGCTCGCACAAATCCGAGACGGTGCGGGCGTGATTGCGGATGGTGCTGATCGGGCAGCATCCCAGCCCGGCGGCTTCCGCCGCCACCACGAACGTCGTCATGACGATGGCACCGTCGACGGCGGCGTTGAAGAACGAGTCGAGATGATCGTTGGGCCACGGCTTGGCGCGCCACTCGGCGATCTGGCGCTGCCGGCGGTTGTTGCCGAGGAACAGCAGCAGGGCGGGGGCTTTGGCCATCCAGGGCTGGTCGGGCAGCAGGCCGGCGATCTTCGCCCGTTTCTCGGCGTCGGCGACGATCAGGATATCGCCCTGCTGCAGGTCGCTCTTGGTCGGCGAGGAGAGCGCGGCTGCGCACAGAAGACGCAGCATGGCCATGTCGACGGGCTTGTCGCTGAAGCGGCGGATCACGCGGTGGTCGAGCAGGCCGCGGATGGTCCCGACGCCCTGCGCGAGGTCCGTCGGCGCCTCGAGCCGCTCGCCAAAGCGCTTTTCGATCAGATCGAGCAGGTCCTGCACACTGTTCTCCTTGTCGCCGGGGCGAAGCAACCGGCACTATCGTCCCATGGCCGGTCCGATTTCACCAGAAAGCTACAAGGAGGCGCTGGTTTTCCTCGGCACGGCCGGCCTCGTCGTACCCGTCTTCCACCGCCTGCGCATCAGCCCGGTGATCGGCTTCCTTGCCGCCGGCGTCGCGGTAGGCCCGCACGGCTTCCACCGCCTGCTTCCGGCCGAGTCCTGGATCGGCACCTTCACGCTCTCGGATGCCGACAGGGTGGCGCCCCTGGCGGAACTCGGCGTCGTCTTCCTGCTGTTCATGATCGGGCTGGAGCTGTCCTGGGAGCGCCTGAAGCTGATGCGTCATCGCATCTTCGGACTGGGCAGCCTCCAGCTCCTGAGCGCGATGACGGCCATCGCCGGCATCGCCTACGCGCTGGGCCAGACGACGGTTTCGGCGGTGATCATCGGCGGCGCGCTGGCGATGTCATCGACCGCGATCGTGCTGCCGACGCTGGCCGCACGGCGACGGCTGGCGTCTCCGACGGGCCGCAACAGCTTCGCCGTGCTGCTGTTCCAGGATCTCGCCGTGGCGCCGCTGCTGCTCATGGTGGCCGCGCTCGACGACCGTGCCGGCGGCGGCTTGTGGACCGTCCTCTACGCTCTGGGTCGCGCCGCCCTGGTGCTGCTGGTGCTGGTCGCGGGTGGTCGCCTGCTGCTGCGGCCGGTGATGCGCTATGTCGCCGGTACGCGCAGCCCGGAGCTGTTCATGGCGGTGTGCCTGCTGGTGGTCGTCGGTACCGGACAGCTGGCGGCGCTGGCCGGCCTGTCGATGGCACTGGGAGCCTTCGTCGCCGGCCTCCTGCTGGCGGAAACCGAGTTCCGGCGCGAGATCGAGGTAATGATCGACCCGTTCAAGGGTCTCCTGCTGGGCCTGTTCTTCGTCACCATGGGCGCCGGGCTGAACGTGTCGCTGATCGTCGAGCAGCCTCTGATCGTGGGCGCGATCGCCGTCGGGCTCGTCGCCCTGAAGGTGCTGCTGCTCTACCCTATCGGCTACGCGGTCGGCCTGCCTGGGGAGGTGTCGCGCGACGTGTCACTCCTGCTCGGGCCGGCGGGGGAGTTCGCCTTCGTGCTGCTGCCGGCGGCGGTGGTCGCCAATCTCGTGCCCGAGGCGGTGGCGCAGTTCGTGATCGCCGGCGCGATGCTGAGCATGGCGGCCTTGCCGGCCATTGCCGGCATCGCGCTGGCGCGTCGCAGCGGCGTACGGGCGCCCGCCGTCGGCACGGTCGAGGCGCCACCCGAGGACATCCAGTCCCGCGTCATCGTCGTGGGCTATGGCCGCGTCGGCGCGCTGGTCGGCGACATGCTGATGCGCCACAAGATTCCCTTTCTCGCGATCGACACCGACCCCGACGTCGTTGCCAGGGCGCGCGAAGGCAAGAAGCCGATCTACTACGGCGATGCCTCACGCATCGACTTTCTGCGGCGCTGCGGACTGACCTTCGCGCGCGCCCTCGTGGTGACCACCGACGATTCCGACTCGGCCGAGCACATCGTGCGCGAGGTGCGCAAGGAGCGGGCCGATCTCACCATTGTTGCGCGCGCGCGCGACGCACGTCACGCCGCCAAGCTCTACGCGCTCGGTGTGACCGACGCGGTACCGGAGACGGTCGAGGCGAGCCTGCAGCTCTCCGAAGCGCTGCTGGTCGACATCGGCATCCCGATGGGACTCGTCATCGCCTCGATCCACGAGCGTCGCGACGAGTTTCGTCAGGAACTCAGCGCGAGCGGCGACTCGCCACCGCCGCGCGCGCTGCGCACCACGGGAAGAAGGTTCCGTCGGCGGCGCGAGACGGAATGATACGCGTTGTTACGACAGCGTGAACGACCGCGCCATCATCTCGCCGCATCGGGTTGTGAAGGTTCGCCTGCATCGAGAGCGTAACAGGTGAAGCGATGAGACCCGTGCCCCACGACCATCAGTCGCTGACCAGGCGTGTCCGTCATGTTGACGTCATGGATGCCGAGCTCACGCTGTGGGAGATCCTCGCGTCGCGCCGCTATGGCGAGCGGCGCTTCCGCCGCGGCGTCGTCATCGGCCCCTATGTCGTCGATTTCGTCTGTCTCGAAGCCCGCCTGATCGTCGAGATCGACCGCGGGCTGCCGGGCAGCGGCCGCGACTACGAAGCGGTTCGCACGCGCTATCTGGAACGCCAGGGGTTCAGCGTCCTGCGCTTCTGGAGCAATGACGTGGTCGCCCGCGCCACTGCCGTGCGCGATACGATTCACAAGCGGCTGCTGCATTAGGATCTGGAGCTGCGTGCCGCCGGCCCATGAAGATGCCGGCGAGACGCCGGCGCTCCCAATGAAACGTCGCGAGGCTTCAGCGCGACGTTCTAGAGCATCGAGCGGTCAATCGGACCCACCTGTCATCCCGAGCGCAGCGAGGGATCTAGGGCGGGCCTGGGTCCCTCGCTGCGCTCGGGATGACAGGGTGAGTCTGATATTGCGCGCGTCGTTCTAGACGTCGAGGTCGCGTGCGAACTGCGCGTTCTGCTGGATGAAGGCGAAGCGCTTCTCAGGCTTGCGGCCCATCAGGTCCTCGACCAGCGACGAGGTGCGCATAGCCTCGCGGCGTTCCTCCTCGCTGGCGGCGTGCGGCACATCGACCCGTAGCAGCGTGCGCCGCGCCGGATCCATGGTGGTCTCGCGCAGCTGCGAGGCCGGCATCTCGCCCAGGCCCTTGAAGCGGCTGATCTCGACCTTGCCGTTGCCGGTGAACACCGTCGCCAGCAGCTCGTCGCGATGCTGGTCGTCGCGCGCGTACTCAATGCGTCCGCCGCGCGACAGGCGATAGAGCGGCGGCTGCGAGAGGAACAGATGGCCCCTCTCGATCAGCTTGGGCATCTCGCGGTAGAAGAAGGTCATCAGCAGCGAGGCGATGTGCGCGCCATCGACGTCGGCGTCGGTCATGATGATGACGCGCTCGTAGCGCAGCCGCTCGTCGTCGTAGTTGGCGCCGGTGCCGCAGCCCAGCGCCTGGATCAGGTCGGTGATCTCCTGATTCTCGCGCATCTGCGCGTTCGACGCGCTGGCGACATTCAGGATCTTGCCGCGCAGCGGCAGGATCGCCTGCGTCTCGCGGTCGCGCGCCGACTTGGCGGAGCCGCCGGCGGAATCGCCCTCGACCAGGAAGATCTCGGTGTCCTCGCGCCTCGACGAGGAGCAATCCGCCAGCTTGCCGGGCAGGCGCAGCTTGCGCGTCGCCGTCTTGCGCTGCTGCTCGCGGTCCTGCTTGCGCCGCAGCCGCTCCTCGGCACGCGCGATCACCGCCTCGAGCAGGACGTTGGCGGCTTCCTTGTCGCCGGTGAGGAAGTGGTCGAAATTGTCGCCGACCAGGCCCTCGACCAGGCGCTGCGCCTCGACGGTGACCAGCTTCTCCTTGGTCTGGCCCTGGAATTGCGGCTCGGGGATGAAGATCGAGACCAGGCCGGCTGCGCCATCCATCACGTCGTCGGCGGTGATCTGCTGGGCCTTGCGGTTGCTCACAAGCTCGCCGTAGCGGCGCAGGCCGCGGGTGAGCGCGTTGCGGAAGCCGGCCTCGTGCGTGCCGCCCTCGGGCGTCGGCACGGTGTTGCAATAGGAGCGGAGGAAGCCTTCCTCGTCCTGCGGCCACCACACCGCCCATTCGACCTTGGCCTGCACGCCGTTCATCGGCGTCTGGGCCAGTCCGGCGAAGGGCGCGGGGATGACAGTCGGGCGCTGGCCGATCTCGGATTCGAGATAGTCGCGCAGGCCGCCGGCGAAATGGAACGAGTCCTCGGCCGGCACGCTGCCGTCCTTGGGCAGGAGCGAAGGATCGCAGCGCCAGCGGATCTCGACGCCGCGGAACAGGTAGGACTTCGAGCGCGCCATGCGATAGATGCGATCGGGCACGAATTTGTGGCCGCCGAAGATCTGCGGGTCGGGATGGAATGTCACCGTCGTGCCGCGCCGGTTGGGCGCCGCGCCGACATTCTTCAGCTTGGAGACCGGCTTGCCGCGCGAGTAGTGCTGCTCCCAGGACTGGCGGTCGCGCGCGACCTCGACATGCAGCTCGTCGCTGAGCGCGTTGACCACCGAGACGCCGACGCCGTGCAGGCCACCCGAGGTGGCGTAGGACTTGCCGTTGAACTTGCCGCCGGAATGCAGCGTGGTGAGGATCACCTCGAGCGCCGACTGCTTCGGATACTTCGGGTGCGGGTCGATGGGGATGCCGCGGCCGTTGTCGCGGATCGACACCTTGTTGCCGGCCAGCAGCTCGACGGTGATGGTGTCGGCGTGACCGGCGACGGCCTCGTCCATGGCGTTGTCGAGCACCTCGGCGACGAGGTGGTGCATGGCGCGCTCGTCGGTGCCGCCGACATACATGCCGGGCCGCTTGCGCACCGGCTCGAGGCCCTCGAGGACCTCGATATCCTTCGCGGAGTATTCCGAGCCGTTGCCCTTGCCGTTGCGCGGGCCGGCCCCGTCGAACAGGTCGCCGTTCTTCGCCATTGTCTTTGTGTCCGTTCTCGGGCGGGTCCGGGAAGGGGTTCCGGTTTGGCCGCCGCGTCAATGGTATGGTACGAAATGCGCGCGAGGGCAACCGCCGGGCAGGGAAGACAGGATGGCCGAGACCGCGACCGCCGGACGCGTTGTGGATTTTACCCGGGAGCCCATCCTGCGCATGGTGCCGCAGCCGGCCGACATGAACGGCAACGGCGACATCTTCGGCGGCTGGGTGCTGGCGCAGATGGATATCGCCGGCGGCACGGTGGCCTCGCGCGCCGCGCAGGGCCGGGTGGCAACGGTGGCGATCACAGCCATGACCTTCGTGCAGCCGATCAAGGTGGGTGACCTGGTGAGCATTTACGGCGAGGTGCGCAAGATCGGCAACACGTCGGTGACGGTGTGGCTGGAGACCGTGGTCGAGCGCCGGCTCGATCCGACGCCGATCCGCGTCACCGAGGGCACCTTCGTCTTCGTCGCCATCGACGACAATGGCAAGCCGCGACCGGTGCCGAAATGAGGCGCCTGGCGTTCATCGTGCTCGCCTTGCTGGCGTCGGCCGCGCCGGCGGCGGGGCATCCGCACATCCTGATCAGCTCGGTAACCCGCTTCATCGAGAAGGATGGACAGTTCACCCATGTCGAGATCGAGTGGCGTTTCGACCCCATGGCCAGCTCGATGGAGATCATCGCCGCCGACGCTGACCGCGACGGCAAGCTGTCGCCCAGGGAGATCAAGGAGCTGGGCGACATCGCGCTGCCGGAACTGAAGAGCTTCGGCTACCTTGCCTGGTTCTCGACCGGCGCGAAGGACTTCCGGCCGCCCAAGGCGCCGACGTTCAATGCGCGAATCGCCGATCCGGCGGAGTTCGTGCCCGAGGATTGGGCGCCGACGCCCGATCCGCCGGGCGGTCCGATGGCCAAGCCTGGCCCACCGCCCAAGCCGGACACCAAGGTCGAGACCAAGGGGCGTCGTTTCCGCAATCTCGTCTACATCTTCCGCTACCCCCTGGCGGCGCCGACCAAGACCTTGTCGGTGGCGGCGCTCGACCCCGAGGATTTCATCCGCATCGAGGCTGATCGCAAGAGCCCGCATGAGATCGTCGGCAAGGCGGAGGGCGCGAAGTGCAGTCTCGACAAGCACCCGACTCTCAAGAGCGAGTTCTGGCCGGGCAATCCGGTCTTCGCCGATCGCGTCACCTGCACCTTGCCCTGACATGTCGCTGAACATCCTCGAACGCCGCCTGTCGTCGCGTACCGCCTGGCTGGCCATCGGCGGCGTGCTGCTGCTCGCAGCTCTGGGCCTGGTGCTGTTCGCCGACCTCGCCGGTGGGCTGGGGCGCGTCGCCGCCAGCGTCCAGTTCCGCCTGAACCGCGAGGTCACCATGCGTCTGCGCGATCTCGGCGAGGGCGCCGGCATCGGCACGCTGTGGGCGCTGGTGGTCGTGGGCTTCAGCTATGGCGTGGCCCACACGCTGGGGCCGGGCCACGGCAAGGCGGTGGTGGTGGCGTATTTCCTCGACGGCAAGAAGCGCGCATGGATCGACGGCATCCTGGCCGGCGCCTGGGTGTCGATCACGCACACCGTGGCGGCGCTGGTGCTGGCCGGCGTGCTGGCGCTGATCGGGCTGCTGAGCCCGCTGGCGGCGCAAGGCAGGGTGAGACTGATCGAGCTGGTGTCCTTTGGCCTGATCTTCGCCATCGGCCTGTGGCGCCTGCATGCCGGCCTGACGGGTCGGTTGCACGACCACGACCATGGGCACGACCATGGCCATGCGCACGAGCACCATGGTGACGATCATGGGCATCATCACCATGATCACGAGCATCACCACCACCACGACGCGACACCACGCCGGCGCCGCTTCCTGCGGCTCGACTCCGGCCTGGGCCTGCTGACCGCCGCGGGCGTGGCGCCGTGCGCCGGCGCCGTGGTGATGGTGCTGATCAGCGCTGCGCTGGGCGTGCTGTGGGCCGGCCTGCTGGGCGTCGTGGCCATTGCGCTGGGCATGGCGCTGACCCTGGCGGCGATCGGCATCGGCTCGATGCTGGCCCACCGTTTGCTTGTCGGCGATCGCACCTCGAACGCCGTCGGCCGCATCACCACCGTGCTGGCCGCGCTGCTGGTGATCGGCACCAGCGGCTTCCTGCTGTTGGGGGCCGTCGCGCGCCTGATGGGCGATTGACGCATGGATTGAATCGTTGAGTGCGGCGGCGGAGCGGTTTAGTTCCGCCCTCCATGTCCCCTCCGGCTGCGCCCGCGCGCGAACGTCGCATCCTGCTCGGCATCCTCTTCATCTGCCTCTCGGGCGCGCTGTTTCCGATCATGAACGGCCTCGTGAAGCTGCTGAGCGGCGGATACGAAACTCCGCAGATCGTCTGGGCGCGCACGCTCGGCCACCTGATCTTCGTGCTGGCGCTGTTCGCGCCGACGCGCGGCGTGGTCGGCATCCTGCGCACGAGCAGGCTGCCCTGGCAGATCGGTCGCGGCTCGCTGCTGCTGCTGTCGACCCTGTGCTTCTTTTCCGCCGTGCAGTTCGTGCCGCTGGCCAAGGCGGCGTCGATCAGCTTCACCGCGCCGCTGATCGTCACCATCCTCGCCGTGCCGCTGCTGGGCGAGCAAATCGGCCTGCGCCGGGTGCTCGCCATCCTGGTGGGCCTGGCCGGCGTGCTGATCGTGATCCGGCCGGGCAGCGAGGTCTTCCAGTGGGCGTCGCTGCTGATCCTGGGCAGCTCGGCCAGCTACGCCCTCTATCAGATCCTCACCCGCCAGGTGGCGGGTCACGACACGCCGGAGACCTCCGTCGTCTACAGCGCGCTTGTCGGCACCGTGATGACGACGCTGGCCGTGCCGTTCTTCTGGACCGCGCCGGCCTCGCTGCAGGACATCGCGATCCTTTCCAGCCTCGGCATCTTCGGCGGGCTGGGCCACTACTGCGTGGCGCGCGCCATGACCTACGGTCCGGCCAACGTGCTCTCGCCGTTCCAGTACTTCCAGCTGATCGGCTCGGTGATCGTCGGCTTCCTGATGTTCTCGGAGATACCCGACGTCTTCACCTGGCTGGGCGCAGGCGTGATCATCGCCAGCGGCCTGTTCATCGGCTGGCTCGAGTCGCGCCGGCGTCCCGCCGCCGCCGGCGCCTAGAGACCGACCGCCGTGAGGTCCGGCTTCGCCTTGTTGAAGCCGGTGGCGTCCTGGAACGCCTTGCCGGCGCGCAGCACCGTCGTCTCGGCAAAGGGCTTGCCGAGGATCTGCACCCCGGTCGGCAGCCCGCCGGAGAAGCCGCTGGGTATCGCCAGGCCGCACAGACCGAGATAATTGCCGGGCCGAGTAAGGTAGCCCGGGATGGGACCCATCTCGTCGTGCGTGGCGATGTCGAGCGCCGGCACGGCGACGGTCGGCAGGAGCAGCGCGTCATAGGGCGCGAACCAGCGCGTGAACTCGGCCCGCCGCCTGGCCAGCCGGCGCAACTCCTCGGCGTACTGGCCGGGCGGGTAGCCCTTCGCCGTGCGCACGCGCTCGCGCACGTGCGGGCCGATCGCCGTCGACTCATCCTCGATATAGGCGCGGTGCAGCGAGTAGGCCTCGGCGCTGACGATCGATCCCGCGGCCATCGCCAGATCGAAGAAGCCGTCGGGCAGCTTCACGGCCTCGACCCGCGCGCCTAATGATTCGAAGGTGCCCGCGCACTTCTGCCAGTTGGCGACGACGTCGGCGTGCATGAATGGCGGCAGCTGCGTGGCATCGGGCAGGGCGATTCGCATGCCGGTGATGCCCGACGTCGCATTCGCGGCCGACACGAAGTCGTCGAGCGGCTGGTCCAGCGTCGTCGGGTCGCGCGGGTCGGGGCCGACCAGCGCCTGGGTCAAGAGCGCGCAATCCTCGACCGAGCGCGCCATGGGGCCGATCGAGTCGAGGGTCCAGCTCAGCAGGATGGTGCCGTGGAGGCTGACGCGGCCGAAGGTGACCTTCAGGCCGACCAGGCCGTTGAAAGCGCAGGGAATGCGCACCGAGCCGCCGGTGTCGCTGCCGATGCCCGCCGGCGCCAGGCGTGCCGCGACGGCGACGCCGGTGCCGCTGGACGAGCCACCCGGCGTGCGATGGGTCTTGAGATCCCAGGGATTCCACGGTGCGCCCATCAGCGGGTTGGTGCCCCAGCCGCCGAAGGCGAACTCGACCATGTGCGTCTTGCCCAGCGGCACCATGCCGGCGGCCAGCAGCCGCTCGACCGTGGCCGAGGTCTCGGTGGCGACGCGCTGCGCCAGCATCTGCGAGCCGCCGGTGCCGATGCGTCCTTCGATGTCGCAGAGATCCTTGATGGCGATCGGCAGGCCGTGCAGGGCAGGCAGCGGCAGGCCGGCACCGCGCGCGGTATCGGCGGCATCGGCCAGGGCGAGCGCCTCGCGGGTGTACACCTCGACGAAGCTGTGCAGCTTGCCGTCGGCCCTGGCGATGCGCGCGAGGAAGGTCTCGGCGACTTCGCGGCTGGAGAAGCGCCTGGCCTTCAATCCAGCGGCCAGCTCGCTCAGCGTCATCTCGGCGATGTCGGACATCGGTGCTCTCCTCGGCAAGGTGCCGGGGCGAGACTACCGCATGATTTGCCCATCGCCAGCGCGCCAGGGTGGACGCAGTCCCCCCGAAGAAGGGGCTTGCGTTGGAGAGAACGCGTCGTGCTTCGCAGTGGCGCCGCTGCGATCAAGCGTCGTCCGGTCGCCGGGCAACTGCGGATCTGGTTAAGCCGCGCGGCGCTTGCGGGTGGCGGCGGCCTTGCGCGCCGAGGCTCGGCGAGCGCTGGCGGGCCGGCGCGCCGCGGCGGCACCGCCCTTGCGCCCGCCCTTGTGCGCGGCCGGGTTGCCGGTGCGCTTGCCGCGGCCCGAGCCGCCCGGCTTCTTGCCGCCGGCATCGTCCTTGTTGACCGTGGCCCAGGCGCGCCGTTCGGCTTCCTTCTTGCCGACGCCGCGCTTCTCGTAGCCTTCGGCGATGTGGTCGGCCTTGCGTTCCTGCTTGTCGGTGTACTTCGATTTCTCGCCGCGTGGCATGACGGCCTCCATTCGACGGAAGCGCAGCGCCGCTCGTCAGTCCTCGAGGATGGCCACTGCGCGGGTCCAGCCTGCCGACGCGCGATGGATCTTCACCGGAAAGCAGGCGACCGTGAAACCGAACGGTGGCAGCAGTTCAAGGTTGCACAGTTTCTCCATCTGCCAGTACGGCAGCTCGCGGCCCGCCTTGTGTCCCTCCCACAGCAGCGAGGCATCGCCGGTTTCCCTGTAGCGCGCGGCGACGGACTTGAAGGCCGGGTCCCACGAATAGGAATCGGTGCCGACCACCTTCACACCCTGCTCGAGCAGATGCAGCGTGGCGGCGCGGCCCAGGCCGCAGGCGGTGTCGGCATAGTCCATGTCCTTGTGACGCGTGCCGGCGCGCGTGTTGACGAGCACGATGTCGTAGGGCTTGAGCGAATAGCCGACGCGCGTCAGCTCGGCGTCGATGTCCTGCGGCGTGGCGACGTAACCGGCATCGAAAGCACGGAAGTCGAGCTTCACACCGGGGCGGAAGCAGTAGTCCAGCGGCACCTGGTCGATGGTCGCGGCGGGCTCACCCTCGGGCTTGTTCCTGTGATTGGTCGTGGGGTGGTAATGCCAGGGCGCATCCATGTGCGTGCCGGCATGGGTGCTGAGCGTGATGCGCTCGACCGCCCACGCCTTGCCCTCCGGCAGGTCCTCCTTGCGCACCCCGCCGAAGGCGCGGCTGAAAGCCTCGAACGAGCCCTCGTGATCGGTGTACTCGATCTTCGGCTGGTGATGCGGCGGAGACATCGGCCGGTCCTCGAAGGACACGGACAGATCGATGAATTGGCGGGGCATGGTCGGACTCCGGGGCAGCGTTGAATCGAGACTGTCATCCCGAGCGCAGCGAGGGATCCAGGCAGCTTCCTGGATCCCTCGCTGCGCTCGGGATGACAGAGGGCCCCAGGGTCGAGGGGGCAGCCCGCGGTTACGCCGCCGGCGACAGCACGTGGATCGTGCGATTGGCGATGTGCTCGCGGGTCTTCTCGGCGTAGGCCTTCATGTGCGGCGCCTGCGAGTGGGCCTTGAGCGCGTCGAGGCTCTCCCACTTCTCGACCACGACGAAGGTGTCCGGCCCCAGCGGCTTGCCGGCGGCGAAGCCCTCGGCGTCGATCACCGGGCCATACTCGATGCAGCCGTTCTCGGCGTGCACCGCCGGCATGTTGGCGCGGAAATGGCCGAGGATGGTGTCGCGCATGCCGGGCTTGGTGGTGATGATGGCGAGCACGTGGATCATGGTCGTTTCACTCCCTTCTGAACGAAGTCACGTTGCCTATGTAGCCGAGGCGCGTGTGCCGCGCACCAGTCGGCCGGGGCGGGGGCCCTGCAGGACGCCGTCGCGGTACGTGACGACGCCCGACACCACGGTGGCGTCGTAGCCGCGTGCGGGCTGACGCAACCGTCGTGCGCCGCCGGGCAGGTCGTACACCGGTGAGGGTGCGGCGCAGGCCAGCCGGCCGTGGTCGATGACGTTGAGGTCGCCCTTCAGGCCGGGCAGCAGCGCACCGCGATCGCCGAGCCCGACGGCGAGCGCGGGATCGCGCGCCAGGCGGCGTACGATCCACGGCAGCGCGAACTTCTCGCCCGCGCGGTCGCGCGTCCAGTAGGTCAGCGCATGCGTCGGATAGCTGGCGTCGCAGATCATGCCGTAGTGCGCGCCGCCATCGCCCAGCGCCACGATGGTCTGCGGGTGTCTCAGCATCTCGGCCATCGCCGCGTCGGAGCAATCGGTGAAGTTCGCCGCCGGCTGGTAGAGGATCGTGCGCCCGTCGCCCTGGACCAGCAGGTCGTAGGCCAGCTCCAGCGGGCTGACGCCCAGCGCCGCGGCGCGCGCGTCGAGCCGGCGCTCGCGCCGCGGCGTGTAGTCGGGCGGGTCGCCCAGCTCGAACATCGCACCGACATCGCGCATGAAGGCGAGCAGGCGCGGATTGGCGTAAACCGGATCCTCGGCCAGCAGCCGCGCGCGCATTTCGGGACAACGCAGCGCCGCGACTTTCTTGTCCAGCGGCAGCGCCGCGACGGCGGCGTAGCTCGGACAGGTCGAGAACGGGTGATAGGAGAGGTCGAGTCCGTATAGTACGGAAGCCGGCCGGCCGGCGACCTGGCCGCGAATCGGCAGGCCATCGTGGTTGGCACGCTCGATCTCGCGCAGCAGCGTGCGCCATCGGCTGCCCAGCGATGTGATGTCGAGCAGGGTGAAGGACAATGGCCTGCCCGATGCCTCGACCACGCGCCGCAGCATCTCGAACTCGCTGGCGCCATCGTCGTCGCAATCGGCGAAATCGTCGATCAGCTGGATCACGCCCTTGCCGGTCTCGCCCATTGCCCTGGCGATCGCGCGCAGCTCGTCCTCGGCAGCGGTGCTGGTGGGAATGAGCTCGCCGCTCATCAGACGGTGGAACAAGGTGCGCGAGGTGGTAAAGCCGAGCGCGCCGGCCTCGATGCCGTCGCGGACGATCCGCGCCATGGCCGCCATGTCCTGGGCCGTGGCGGGCTCGCGGCGCGCGCCGCGCTCGCCCATGACATAGACGCGCACCGGTGCGTGCGGGACCTGGGTGGCGAAGTCGATGTCCGCGTGACGGATGGACAGCGCGTCGAGGTACTGCGGGAAGGTCTCCCAGTTCCAGGGAATCCCCGCGGCCATAACGATCTCGGGGATGTCCTCGACGCCCTCCATCACCTTGACCAGCATGTCGCGATCACCGGGGCGGCAGGGCGCGAACCCGACGCCGCAATTGCCCATCAGCACCGTGGTCACGCCATGGGTCGAGGAGGGCGCGAAGGTGTCCTCCCAGGTGATCTGACCGTCGTAGTGGGTGTGGATGTCGACAAAGCCGGGGGTCACCAGCTTGCCGCGCGCGTCGATCTCCTCGCGGCCTGCGCCGTCGAAGCGGCCGACCGCGGCAACCTTGCCGCCCTCGATGGCGACATCGCCGTTGATCGGCGGCCCGCCAGTGCCGTCGAGCACCGTGCCGCCGCGTACAACGAGATCGAAGCGCGCCGCCATGACTACACCTCCGACGCTATACTGCTGCGTTTGATCTTACCTTCCCCCGGAGGGGGAAGGTGCCCGAAGGGCGGAAGGGGGATGCCGAAGACGAGCGCGGGAGTCCGTCTTCGACATCCCCCTTCCGGCGCTGCGCGCCACCTTCCCCCTCCGGGGAAAGGTAGTGCAGAGCCTTCATGCAGCCCGACCGTGCCGCAGCACGCGGCCGGGCAAGCGGTCGCTGGCCCCCAGCACGTCCTTGTCGTGCTCGCGGATCAGGGTGCCGTTGACCACCACGGCGTCGACCCCGACGGCGTCGGCGACGAGGCGATCGGCGCCGCCCGGCAAGTCGTACACCCGGCGCAGCGGCGTCGGCGCCACGGTCGTGGGATCGAAGACGACGATGTCGGCCGGACGGCCCGGCGCCAGCAGGCCGCGATCCTTGATGCCGAACAGCTCGGCCGGCCGCTGCGTCAGCATGTGCACGCCCTGCTCGAGGCCGAAGACACGCTTCTCGCGCACCCACTTGGCGAGGAAATAGGTCGAGTAGCAGGCATCGCACAGCTGGCTGGCGTGTGCGCCGGCGTCGGACAGCGCGACCACGGTGTTGCCATCCTTCAGCAGCTCCTCGACCTCGGCCTCGTCGTGGTTGATCAGCGCGATGCGCAAGCGCGGCTCGAGGTTGGCGTCGAGAGCCAGGTCGAGCGCGAAATCCAGCGGGCTCTTGCCGGCCTTCTGCGCGGCGGCGACGAGCGGCTGCTCCTCGAGGCTGCGGTCCCTGGGCGACCAGGTGATGGTCGAGCGCTCCGCCCAGGTGCGCAGGAAGGGCAGCAGCTGCTCGTTGATCGCGTCGCGGAAGGCGGGATCGCGATAGGCGCGGATGCGCGCGCCGGGGCTCTTGGCCTCCTCGGCGGCGAGCTGGTTGAACAGCTTCATGGACTCGAAGGGGAAGGGGCTGGCCCAGTTGAACTCGAAGAACAGCGGCCGGCAGCTGACCTGCGGGATCACGTCGGCGCCGGTCTTCCTGTTCTCCTCGGTGCGATCCAGATACTTGCGGTGCGAGCCCGGCCCGGCCAGTCCGGCGAGCAGCGCGGTCCAGGTGACGCGGATGCCACGCTCGCGCGAGAGCTTCGACATCTCCTCGATGAAGAATTCCTTGCCGAAGGTGACCTGCATCAGCGGCGCGCCGCCTTCCTTGGCGGCGCTCGCCAGCGTCTCGATCTCCTCGTAGCTCGCCTGCCGGCTGGGCACGGGGCGGCCGGCATAGCCGTTGTGGGTGATCGCCTTGGAGGTGGCGAAGCCCAGCGCGCCCGACTTCACCGCCTCCAAGACGGTGCGGCGCATGGTCTCGACTTCCTCGGCTGTCGCCGCACGCTCGGTCGAGGCCTCGCCCATGGTGTGAAGCCGCAGCGGCGTATGGCCGACGAAGACGCCGAGATTGATGGCGCTGCCGCGCTGCTCCAGCGTGTCGAGGTACTGCGGGAAGCTCTCGAAGCCCCAGTCCTCGCCCAGGCCGGCCTCGAGGGCCGCCAGGCTCATGCCCTCGACATTCTCCAGGGTCTGCATGATGCGCTTGCGGTCGGCCGGTCGGGTCGGCGCGACGCCGAATCCGCAATTGCCCATCACCGCGCTGGTCACCCCGTGCCACGGCGAGATGCTGGCGCCGCGGTCCCACAGGATCTGCGCGTCGTAGTGGGTATGCACGTCGACGAAGCCCGGGGCCACTACCCGGCCGGCGGCATCCACCGTGCAAGTGGCCTGACCATCGGCCTTGCCGAGCGCCACGACCCTGCCGTCCTTGACACCGACATCGCCCCTGAAGGCCGCCTTGCCGCTGCCGTCGACGATCTCGCCGCCGACGATCTTCAGGTCGTAGTCCATGGTTTCCTCCGCACGGCCGACGCTCCCGGTAAACGCCCATTCATCATGGCCGGCCAGGGGGATGGGAGCAACCGCCCAGGGCCGCCCCGATGTCAACCGACCCATGCGCGTTCGGGCCGGCAGCGCGCGTCGAAGTTGCAAACAACCAAACTGGACCCTTAGGCGATTGGCGCGGCGGGTCTGCACATAGACATTGCGGCGTAAGACATCACCCCTCTCTACGGCGCACGCGACCGCAATCCATGACCGGCAACGCCCTCAAGATTCTGCTTGTCGAAGATGAGGAAGCCATCCTCCAGGAGGTCGCGGAATACCTCCGCCGGCGCCGGCTCAGCGTATCGACCTCGGCGAATTTCGAGACCGCGCAGCGCAGCCTGGCGGAGGTCAGCAACCGCTTCGACGTCCTGGTCACGGATGTCCGGCTGCCCGACGGCGATGGCCTGGATCTGGTGCAACAGATCGCCACCACCGCCGAACCGCGCCCCCGGGTTATTGTGATCACTGGGCATCTCGACCAGAAATCCGTGACCGCCGCCCGCGACAGCGGGGCCGAAGCCGTGCTTCTGAAGCCATTCGCGCTCAGGACGCTGCTCGAGCAGATCACGAGCGGGCAGATCGCGAAGCAGGTCCAATGAGCTGCTTGATCGATACGGCCACGATGCGCGCGGCGCCATCAACTGAGGCATCCGGAGCCGGTCTGCGCGCACGGCTCGCCGCATCCGCCAGCGTGGTCGGCGTTGGTGGCGTCGTCTGGGGTGCGATCGCCATGCTGCTGTTGATCGTGGGTATCGGCTCGGCGGCGATGGCGATCGCGCTGTCGCTGCAGCTGACGACGCTCGATCGCGATCACGACACGTCGGCACGTCTGGCCAGGCTGCATGAGAATTTGCAGCGTCTCACGGCCGATCTTCTCATCGTCGTCACCTCGGAAGACGGCGAGCCGAAACTGGCCGCGACGCGCGAGGCATGGCGCCGGATATCGGTCGAGGCCGCCGGGCTCTGTCATGCGATGGGCACGCCGGCGGCCGACGATCGGCAGAACCTGACAGCGATCTGCGAGCGCTTCCAGGCCGCCGGGCCGATGCTCGACGCATTCCTGTCGGGCAACACGCAGATTACGACACAGGTGCAGCGTGCCGCCGCCGCGCGGCTCGCCGATCTCGTCGACTCCGTCCGTTCCTTCGACGACGACCACGTCAAGCTGTCAGCCGACCAGAACCGGCGGCTGGGCGAGCAGAAGTCGCTGTTGATCGTGCTGAGCGGGGCCACGGCCGGCGGCCTGCTGTCCGGCCTGGTGCTGGCCTATGTCGTGGCCGGCGCGGCCGCGAGCTACCGGCGGCGCTGGCTTGCGGCGAGCGAAGCCGAGCGATCCGCGACCGAGATGCGCGCGCAGCTCATGGAGGCGATCGAGGCGGTGCCGGTCGGCTTCGGCCTGTACGACCGCGATGCGCGGCTGATGATGTTCAACGACCGCCTGGCGGCCATGAACCGGGCGATCTACACGCCCGATCTGATCGGCAAGACGCACCGCGATGTGGTCGAGGCCGCCGCCACGACGCAGTCCTGGCGCTGGGCTACCGCGGAGGCGCGCCATGCCTGGATGGAACGCCAGTTCGACCGCTTCCGCGACGGCAGACGCGGCGATCTGCAGGATCGCGGCGACGGTCACTGGTTCGAGTTCTTCGAGATCCGCACGCCCAGCGGCCTGACCGCGTCGATCCGCCACGATGTGACCGAGCACAAGCGCCACCAGCAGCAGCTCGAGGCCAGCGAGCAGCGCTACCGCGACCTGGTCGATTCGCTGGTGGACGTCGTCTTCACGACCAATCCGGAAGGTCGCTTCACCTACGCCAGCGCCGCGGTCGAGCGCATGATCGGCATGACGCCGGCGGAGTTCACCCAACGCACCGCGGCCTCGGTCGTGCATCCCGACGACCTGCCGCGCTTCGCCGCCGCGCTGCGTGCCGCCAAGGCCGCACCGCAGCAGACACAGTCGCTGATCCTGCGGGTCGGTCCGACGCCGGACAATGTGCGCCAGCTCGAGGTCCGCTTCCGCGCCACGTCGGAGATCGGGCCGGACGGGCGCATGGGCTTCACCGGCATCGTGCGCGACGTGCACGAGCAGGTGCAGATGGAGCGTCGCCAGCGCGACGACACCATGAAGCTGCGCTCGATCGTCGAATCGGCGGGCGCGCTGATCCTGCTGATCGATCGCGACCTCAAGGTCGTGCTCGCCAACCGCACCTTCCTCGGCGCCACCGGCGATCCGGCGCGCGACGTGACCGGACGGCGCTTCGAGGACGTCGTTTCCTGCGCCATCGACAAGGCGGTGCTGGCCCGATGGCTCGAGCACGCCGGGCCGTCAGCGCTCGAGCCGTTCGAGTTCGACAACATCGTTCCGACGCCCGACGGCACTCGGCGTATCGTGCGGGTCACCGCCAGCCCGGTCCAGGACGAGACCGGCCGGGTCAACTACATCCTGTTCCTGGGCGTCGATGAGACGGCGCGGCGCTCGGCCGAGGTCCAACTGCTCGACGCGGCGCGCCTGGCGACGGTCGGCCAGATGGCGACCGGCATCGCCCATGAGATCAACCAGCCGCTGACGGTGATCGGCTTTTCCGCCGAATCGCTGCTCGACGACATGAACGAGTCGCTTGACCTTGAGGACCCCGAGGGCTTCCGCGAGGTGCTGGTCGGGCGGCTCAAGCGCATCGAGGACCAGACGCACCGCGCCGCCAACATCGTGCGCCAGCTGCGCATCTTCGCCCGCAAGCCCAACGAGATTCCGGCGCCGTTCGACGTCACCCAGGCGATCCGCGACGGGGTCGAGCTGATGAGCGAGCAGTTGCGCCTGGCGCGCTTCGACGTCGAGCTCGACATCGAGGCCGATCTGCCGACGGTGATCGGCCATCCCAACCGCCTGCAGCAGGTGCTGATCAACCTGATCGTCAACGCCCGCGACGCCGTCGAGGAGGCGCGTGCGCGTCAGTCCGACATGAGGGCCGGGCGCTGGATCGGCATCCGCGCCTATCGCTCGCCGGACCGCAAAGGCATGGCGATCGAGGTGTCCGACAACGGTCCCGGCATCGCCGCCGAGGTGCTGCCGCGGCTCTTCGAGCCGTTCTTCACCACCAAGCCGAGCGGCAAGGGCACCGGCCTGGGCTTGTCGATCAGCTCGGAGATCGTGCGCGAGATGAACGGCATGATCTCCGCCACCAACCGCCTCAAGGGCGGCGCGCTCTTCCGCCTCAGCCTGCCGACGACCGGCTGATCACTTCGAGGCCAGCTTCTCGATCTTCGCGAAGTCGATCGCCTTCAGGTATTCCTCCATCCGCGCGCGTGGCAGATGCGCCTCCTGCCACGACAGCTTCACGAAGAGATTGTTCGGCATCAGGAAATAGAGTTCCGTGGTGGCGCCGCTCTTGCCTTCCATCGCGTCGCGGCCGGCGACCTTGGTCTTGCTCCAGCCCCTGGCCGTGCGCTTGGCGTCGTCCTTCCACAGGTCGATCGGATAGCGGGCTGAGCCATCCGGATTGTTGTTGATGGCGATCATCACCGAATCGAGCCTCGCGGGGTGCTTGCCGAGCCGGTAGTGGCGGTAGGCACCGACGATCCTGCTCATGGCGGAGTTGGACGCCTCGATCTCCGGCGTGGTCGCGGTCCAACCTGCCAGTGGCTCAGGCAACGCCGCGGCATAGGTGCCGGCGCGCGCCTGCCACGCCGCCAGCGGCGGTGCAGCAGGCTTCGCGGCCTGTGCCCAAGCCGATGTCGAGATCAGCCAACAGATAGTGACCGCCATCGCGGCGGTGAAGACACGTCCGAACATGGCATCCCCCCAGCACAGAATCCGGCGCAACGTGGCCGGCAGGCGCATACTCAATGCGAGAAGTGTCGGCGGCAACCACAAAGCGGGGGTGATGGTCCGTACAACATCTGCGGGAAAAGTCCGTCCTGCCACACCACGACAGCTTCATGAAGAGATTGTTCGGCATCAGGAAGTAAAGCTCCGCGATCGCACCGCACTTGCCTTCCATCGCGTCACGGCCCGCGACCTTGGTCTTGATCCAGCTCGTGGCGGTGCGCTTCGCCTCGTCGTTCCACAACTCGATCGGATAGCGGGCCGAGCCATCCCGGTTGTTGTCGATGGCGATCATGACCGAGTCGAGGTTCGCGGGGCGCTTGCCAAGGCGGTATTGGCGATATGCCGCCACGGTCCGGCCGGCCATCGCGGAGTCCGAGGCTACGGTTCCCGGCGTGGTCGCGGTCCAGCCCGGCAGCGGCTCGGGCAAAGCCCCGGCATAGGCGTTGGCGCGGTTCTGCCGGCCCGCCATGGACGAGCCCGGCGGCGGGAGGGCGGGCTTGGCCGCCGCAGCCGCGCCGGCCGTCGGCATCGGCTCGCAGGCGGGGGCCGTCGTGGCGAAGGTGAGGGGCGCCTCGCGCGGATGGGGTCAGGCGGTATCGGGTCGCACCTCATCTGCGACGGCAGGAAAAATTCGCGAGTGATCGGCCGGGTTTCCCGCCGTACAAGGGCGTCGGTCCAGCGGGGGAGCGCGCAATGGCGTCGAAGCACAAGATCGCGGTGATCGCCGGTGACGGCATCGGCAAGGAAGTGGTGCCGGCGGGCATCGAGGTGGTCGAGGCGGCCGGACGGCGCTTTGGCGTCGAGTTCCAGTGGACCGAGTTCGACTGGAGCTGCGAGCGCTACAGCAAGACCGGCGAGATGATGCCCAGGGACGGGCTCGACCAGCTCAAGCCCTTCGAGTCGATCTTCCTCGGCGCTGTGGGCTGGCCCGGCGTGCCCGACCACATCTCGCTGTGGGGTCTGCTGATTCCCATTCGTCGCGGCTTCGACCAGTACGCCAATGTGCGGCCGGTACGGCTGTTCGAGGGCGTGTCCTGCCCGCTCGCCGGGCGCAAGCCGGGCGAGATCGACTTCTATGTCGTGCGCGAGAACACCGAGGGCGAGTACTCCTCGATCGGCGGGCGCATGCTCGAGGGCACCGATCGCGAGTTCGTCGTCCAGGAGGCGATCTTCACCCGCACCGGCACCGACCGGATCATGAAGTACGCCTTCGAGATGGCGAGCCGGCGCAAGCGCAAGCACGTCACCTCGGCGACCAAGTCCAACGGCATCATCTTCTCGATGCCCTATTGGGACGAGCGCTTCGCGGCGATCGCCAGGAGCTATCCCGGCGTGACGACCGACGTCTTCCACATCGACATCCTGACGGCGCACTTCGTGCGCAACCCGCACTGGTTCGACGTCGTGGTCGGCAGCAACCTGTTCGGCGACATCCTGTCGGATCTCGGCCCGGCGGTGGTCGGCTCGATCGGCATCGCGCCCAGCGGCAACATCAACCCCGAGCGCCTGTTCCCCTCGATGTTCGAGCCGGTGCACGGCTCGGCGCCGGACATCGCCGGCAAGGGCATCTGCAATCCGATCGGCCAGGTCTGGTCGGGGGCGATGATGCTGGAGCATCTCGGCCACAAGGACGCCGCCGACGCCATCGTGCGCGCGATCGAGATCGTGCTCGCCGGCGGCGGCCCCAAGACGCCCGATCTCGGCGGCAATGGCGGCACGAAGGATCTGACGCGCGCACTGGTCGAGGCGGTGAAGTCGGCGTGAGGGCGCTCTTCACATGGTGAACGGCCAGGGACGGCGTTGCTGATGATCGATGGGGCTTGCGCTATCCTTCGTTGCCTGCCTGCGGAGTGACCCGATGATCCCGTGTTCTCACTTGGCCGCCGCATGACCGTCCTCAGACGCCTGATCGAGGGCTTCGTCGACTTTCGCGGCGGCTACTGGCGCGAGAATCGGCCGCTGTTCGAGAAGCTGGCGCGCGAAGGCCAGCAGCCCAAGGTGCTGATCGTCGCCTGCGTGGACTCGCGCGTCGATCCGGGCATCCTCACCAGCACGCAGCCCGGCGACATCTTCACCATCCGCAATGTCGGCGCGATCGTGCCGCCCTACGGGCCCGACGGTCGCTACCACGGCACCAGCGCGGCGCTCGAGTTCGGCGTGCGCGCGCTGGGCGTCGAGCACATTGTCGTGCTGGGCCACGCGCTGTGCGGCGGCATGCGCGCGCTGCTCGCCGAGGACGACGCCCTGCTGGCGCAGTTCGAGTTCCTCAAGCCGTGGACCGACATCATGCGCCGCGCCGCCGACGCCGTGCGCCTGGGCGTGCCCGAGCTCGACGGCGTGTCGACCCAGAAGGCGGTCGAGCAGGCCGCCGTCGTCGTCTCCATGGGCAACGTTCTGACGTTTCCCTGGGTGCGCGAGAAGGTCGAAGCCGGCGCCATCGGCATCCATGGCTGGTACTTCGACCTGCGCAACGGCGAGTTGTCGGCGTTCGATCCGGACGAGGCGCGCTTCGCGCCGGTGGCCGCCGCCAGCGATCCCGAGCGGGCGATCACCGCCGCCAACGCCGGGCAGCTCGACAATGACCGCCTGCTGGCACGCCTGATCGACAGCTTTCACGCTGGCAGGCCCGGCCTGACCACAGCCAGCGGCACGTTGTAGGCCCCGTCCGTCGTCAGCGGCGCAAGTGACTCACAACCTAGTCGTGCGGACCGCGCTCAGTCGGCCAGCGCGCCGATCTCGGCCTCGGCGAGGCCGAAGGATCGCAGGACCTCGTCGGTGTGCTGGCCCAGATCGGCGCAGAAGCCGCGCACGTCTGTATTTGCGGCAGACATGCGGAAGGGCGCGGCCATGACCTGTAGCGTGCCGCCGGCGTCGGTCACCTGCTGCAGCGCCTGGCGATGCGCGGTCTGCGGGTCGGCCATCACGTCGGCGATGGTGCGGTAGCGCGAGGCCGGCACGCCGTTGGCCTCGAAGGCGGCCATCACCTCCTCGACGGAAAGCTGTGTCGACCACTTCTCCAGCTCGTCGACATACTCGCCCCAGTTGTTGCGCCGGTCGTTGTAGCGGGCGAAGCGCGCATCGGTGATCCAGTCCGGCCGGCCGGCGGCATGGCACAGGCCCTGGAAGGTCTTTTCGCTGGCCACCGCCGGCATGACGTAGCCGGTCCTGGTGCGCACCGGCCCGAACATCGGCCGGCTTGGCGGATCGATGTGCACCTGGGTACGCATGATCTCGCCCATCAGCACGCCCATCATGGTCTCGACCATCGAGACGTCGATCATCTGGCCGACACCGGTGAGCTTGCGCTGGTAGAGCGCGGCCATGATCGCGCCGAAGCAATAGGAGCCGCTGTTGAAGTCGGCGAAGAACACGCCGCAATTGTCGGGCCGCTCGCGATCCTGCTGGTAGCTCATATGGGCGATCTCGTAGCCCGAGGCGGCATGGATCATCGGCGCGTAGGCCGGCAGCTCGGCCGACGGGCCGGTCTGGCCGTAGCCCGAGATCGCCGCGTAGATCAGGTCGGGCTTGATCGCCTTGAGCTGCTCGTAGTCCAGTCCCAGCCGCTTCATCACCCCGGGCCGGAAGTTCTCGACGAGCACGTCGGCGCCGGCGACCATGCGCCTGACTGCCGCGATCGCCGATTTCTTCTTCAGGTCGAGCACGACCGAGCGCTTGCCGGCGTTGAGATAGGTGAAGACGCCCGACGCGCCGTTGCGCAGCGGCGGACGCGTGCGCATCATGTCGCCCTCCGGCGACTCGATCTTGATCACGTCGGCGCCGAGATCGGCCAGCAGCCGCGTGCAATGCGGCCCGGCGATTGTCGTCGTGAAATCCAGCACGCGGATGCCCGCAAGCGCGTCGGTCTTCATCGCTCTACCGTCCCAACAGAACCATCACCACGCCGCCGACCACGAGGATCGCGCCGCTGAACTCGCCCAGGCTCGGGCGCTCGTGCAGCATGTAGCGGCTGGCGAGAAAGGTGAAGACCAGCTCGACCTGCCCGACGGCGCGTACCAGCGCCGGGTTCTGCAGGGCGAAGCCCAGGGCCCAGCCGGCCGAGCCCATGACGCTGGTGAAGCCGACGATGCTCGAGGTGCGCCAGGTCCTGAACACGCGGCCGACCTCGCCGGGCTCGCGCGCCAGCAGCCAGGCACCCATCACCACGGTCTGGATGGTGTTCATCAGCGCCAGCGTCAGGATCGCCTTGATCATGAAATCGCCACTGGGCAGCACCTCGATGGCCTGGCGGATGCCCAGCGCGGCAACGCTGAAGAAGGTGCCGGCGGCGACGCCGACCAGCGCCGCCTTCTGCGTCCAGCCCATGACGATGGCGCGCAGGCCCTTGGCGTCACCCTTCACCGACAGCACCAGCACGCCGACCAGGCAGACGACGATGCCGACCCAGGCCAGCCAGCCGAGATGCGCGTCCAGGAACAGCGTGCCGAACAGCGCGATCTGGATGGTCTCGGTCTTGGAGTAGGCGGTGCCGACCGTGAAGTTGCGCAGCTCGAAGGTATAGATCAGCAGCGAGGTGGCGATGATCTGCCCCATGCCGCCCAGCGCCGCCCACGCGACGAAGCGCCAGTCGAACGTCGGCAGCACGCGCTCGCCCACGGTGAGCAGCAATACGAGCATCAGGATCGAGAGCGGCGCGCCATAGGCATAGCGCACGAAATTCGCGCCGTTGGTGCTGAGCTGGGCTCTCATCTTCTGTTGCAGCGCGGTGCGGATGGTCTGAAACAGCGCCGCGCCGATGGTGATCGGTATCCAGAGTTCCACGCGTTACTTTCTCTCGTTGCCCGGCGCACTGTAGCGGGCGGATGGCTTCTCGGCGAGCCGCGCGGGAGCGGTCCTGCGCCATGGGCTGTTCCGAGGCTCGTTCTGGAGGGATGATGCGCCCGCATGCGGGCATCGTCCCGGGACGACAGAGCGGGAGGAAAGGCGCATGGCGGAGAAGACCGAAGACCGCGTGGCGCGGCACTACGGCCGGGGCGATCTCGAGCGGACGATCCTCGCCGCGCTGGTCGCCGCGGGCAAGGACGTCGATCGCCTGACGCCGGAGGACCTGGCGCCGGGCGACGAGTTCCATACCGGCGGACGGGAGGCGACGGCGGACCTCGCCGACCAGGCCGGCTTCGCGGCGGGCCAGCATCTTCTCGACATCGGCTGCGGCATCGGCGGCGCGTCGCGCTTCTTCGCCCACCAGCGCGGCTGTCGCGTGACCGGCATCGATCTGACCGAGGACTACGTACGCACCGCCGAGGCCCTGTCGCGCCGGGTCGGCCTCGGCGACGCGGTCTCCTATCGGCAGGCGAGCGCGCTCGTCCTGCCGTTCGCCGACGCGACGTTCGACGGTGCCTACATGATCCATGTCGGCATGAACGTCGAGGACAAGGCCGCGCTGTTCTCGGGCGTGCGCCGGGTGCTCAAGCGCGGCGGCACCTTCGCCGTGTTTGACATCGCCGGGGCAGGCGACGGCGAGCTGCGCTACCCCGTGCCGTGGTCGGCGAGCCGCGAGACGAGCTTCCTCGCCAGCGTCCCGGACTATCGCCTCAGGCTGCAGGAAGCCGGCTTCGACGTCGTCAAGCAACGCGATCGCAGCGACTTCGCGCGCGGCTTCTTCGCCAATGTCGCGGCGCGGGCCGCCGGGGCCGGCGGGCCGCCGCCGCTTGGCACGCACATCCTGATGAAGGACGACGCGGCGCAGAAGATCGCCAACGTCGTTGCCGGCCTCGCCGGCGGCCTGATCGCGCCTACCGAGTTCATCTGCCGCGCGCGATAGAGCGGCGTGTCGTTGTCGCGTGTGGCTTTCTTCCCTTCTCCCCGCGCAGGCGCGGAGAAGGTGCCCGAAGGGCGGATGAGGGGCTTCACGGTGTTGCGGTCGAACGCGGTGCCGGTTGCGCCGCTGCGAAGCCCCTCATCCGCCGCGCTGACGCTCGGCACCTTCTCCCCGCCTGCGCGGGGAGAAGGGAAGAACGTCCCATGCAATCGAGATGCTTGACCGCGCGCTCGGGACGAATGCCCAGGCTGCTCAGGGCAGGAGCTCTCGCCTGGCTGCCTGCAGGATCTCGTCGCGCAGCGCCGGTTTCTCGACGGCTCGTGCCAGCACCACGGCGCCGACCAGCAGGGCCATCGAAGCCATCGCCTGCTCGCGTCCCTCCAGCCGTTGCGCCAGATCGTCGAGCGATCGTTCGAGGCCTCGAGAGAAGGCGCCGCGGATCGCCGGCGCGCTGCGCGGCATGTCGGCGCTCAGGGCGGTGTAGGGGCATCCGCTGGCGCGGCGGCGGACGTGACGCGGGCTGAGATAGGCCTCGACATACGTTCGCCAATCGTGCCGGCCCGAGACGGTGGCGGATTTCTCGAGCATGCGCGCGATCGCTTCGCGCAAAAGCGCATCCTTGGAGGAAAACTGCGCGTACAGGGCACCGTGGGTCAGCCCCGCGGCGGCCGCCACATCGGCGACCCCGACCTTGTCGACTCCGCGCTCGCGCAGCAGCTTGGCGGCGGCTTCCAGCAGATTTTCTCGGTGTCGGGTGACAACTTCTTTCGAGACTTTCACCGGTCGATTCCGTATTCATTACGCATACAATGATTAATCCAATCATTGCGATCATCATCATAGGCCGGCCGCCGATGTCCCGCCAGATCGAGTTCGTGTTCGACTTCCTCAGCCCCTACAGCTACCTGGCGACGACGCAGCTCCCGCGTTTGCGCGCCGAGACGGGAGCCGGGATCGCCTACACGCCCTTCCGCATCCTCGAGCTGATGAAGCTCGTGGGCAATCGGCCGACGACCGTGGAATGCAAGAACAAGGGCGCCTATGCCGGCGCCGACATCCAGCGTTGGGCCGCGCGATACGGCGTGCCGTTCAAGCGCAACCCGCATTTGCGCGGCTTCGATCACGACCTGCTGCGCCGCGCGGCCCTTGCCGCCATCGAGCAGGGCCGCGGTGAGGCGTATGTCGCGACGGTCTACGGCGCGCTCTGGGCCGGCGACGCCGACCTCTCGCAGCGGTCCATCTTCAGGGCTGTGCTCGATCAGGCCGGCCTCGACGGAGAAGCCCTGCTCGAGGCCGCCGGCGAGGCGCGCTTCGGCGAGTTTCTCGACAAATCCACCGAGGCGGCCGCCCAGCGCGGTGTCTTCGGATCGCCGACCTTCTTCGTCGGTGAGCAGATGTTCTTCGGCAATGACCGGCTCGACTTCGTCGTCGAGGCGTGCAAGGCGGCATAGGGAGGGCGAGATGGCCGATCAACAGGTCTGTGTCGTCACCGGCGTGGGGCCCGGCACGGGCTCCGCGCTCGCGCGGCGCTTCGCCAGGGGCGGATACCGCGTCGCCTTGCTCGCGCGCACGAAGGACAGGCTGCGTGAGCTGGAAGCCGAGTTGCCCGGCGCCAAGGCCTTTCCCTGCGACGTGTCGGACCCGCAGCAGGTGGACAGCGTGCTCGGGCAGGTCGAGCGCGAGCTGGGCCAGCCCTCGGTGCTGATCCACAACGCCGTCGGCGGCGCCTTCGGATCGTTCCAGGAGATCGATCCCCAAGTGCTGAACCGCAACTTCCAGGTCAACACCATGGCGCTGCTCTACCTTGCGCGGCGGCTGGCCCCGGCGATGGTGCAGGCCGGCCGCGGCGCGATCCTGGTGACGGGCAACACCTCGGCCCAGCGCGGAAGGCCGCTCTTCGCCGGCTTCGCCCCGACCAAGGCGGCGCAGCGCATCCTCACCGAAGCCATGGCGCGCGAGCTTGGCCCCAGGGGCGTGCACGTCGCCTATCTGGTCATCGACGCGGTGATCGACGTTCCCTGGGCGCGCGAGCGCTACAAGGACAAGCCCGACGAGTTCTTCATCAAGCCGGCGGCGATCGCCGACGAGCTGTGGCACGTCGCCAACCAGGATCGCAGCGCCTGGTCCTTCAATGTCGAAGTGCGGCCCTTCGCCGAGACCTGGTAGCGAGATCCACCATGACCACATCCGGCACCCAGGAAGTCGCGTTGATCGTCGGCGGCGGCCCCGGCATCAGCTCGAGTTGCGCCCGCCTGTTCGCACGGAACGGCATGCGGGTCGCCGTCGCCGCCCGGACCCCGGACAAGCCGGTCCTCCTGGCTCTCGAGAAGGCGCACGGCGTGCGGCGATACGCCTGCGATGCCAGCGATCCTGCCGCTGTGGAGACGCTGTTCCAGGACGTCGCGCGCGATCTCGGCGTTCCTCGGCTCGTTGTCCACAACATCGACGGCCGCGTTGCCGGGATCTTTCGCAAGAAGATCACGGAGGTCGACCCGGGCATGGTGCTCGACACGGTCCGCAACGCCGCCTACAGCGCCTTCCTGGTCGGCCAGCAGGCGGCGCGCGCCCTGCGCGGCAACGAGCCGGCTGCCAACGGCGCCAGAGGCACGATCATCTTCACCAACGCCAGCGCGGCGCTGAAGGGCTTCCCGGCGAGCGGCGCCTTCGCCATGGCATGCCACGCGAAGGCCGGCCTGGCGCAGAGCATGGCCCGGGAATTGATGCCCGAGGGCATCCACGTCGCCAACGTGCCGATCGACGCCGCCATCGGCTGGACGCAGGAGGACGGCAGGCGCGCGCACCGTCGCGCCGGCACCAGCGTCGACGATAACATGGCCGATCCCGACCACATCGCCGAGACCTATCTGCAGCTGCATCGCCAGCACCGCTCGACCTGGGCATTCGAGGTGGTGCTGCGTCCATGGCTGGAAAAGTGGTGAGCGCGTAGCACGGCCCATCCGCAGCCGTCGGCTTCACTCCCTCTCCCCGCAAGCGGGGAGAGGGTCGGGGTGAGGGGTCGATTGAGGTTGCGCACGTCGGCGGTGCGCCACTCGATGCAGCCCCTCACCCCAACCCTCTCCCCGCAAGCGGGGAGAGGGAGCACGGCGATGAGCTAGCGGGCTTGCGGTGGCGTGGCTAAGGTGCGCGGGCAATCTCGGCCCGTATCCGCCAGGAGCCCGTCCCGATGAAAAAGCCGGCCAAGGCCCAGAAACCCCGAAAGGCGGGCCGGATGCGCGCGCCGCATCCCAACCCGACGCTCGACAAGTCGAAGCTGCCCAGCCGCCACACCACGGTCGGGCCGGAGCGCGCGCCGCACCGTTCGTACCTCTACGCCATGGGGCTGACCGAGAAGCAGATCGGCCAGCCGCTGGTCGGTGTCGCGACCTGCTGGAACGAGGCGGCGCCCTGCAACATCGCGCTCAATCGCCAGGCGCAGGCAGTGAAGACCGGCGTCGATCGCGCCGGCGGCACGCCGCGCGAGTTCACCACCATCACCGTGACCGACGGCATCGCCATGGGCCACCAGGGTATGAAGTCGTCGCTGGCCAGCCGCGACCTCATCGCCGATTCCGTCGAGCTCACCATGCGCGGCCATTGCTACGACGCGATGGTGACGCTCGCCGGCTGCGACAAGTCGCTGCCCGGCATGATGATGTCGATGCTCAGGCTCAACGTGCCGTCGGTGTTCATGTATGGCGGCTCGATCATGCCCGGCAAGTTCCGCGGCAAGGATGTCACCGCGGTCGACGTCTTCGAGGGCGTCGGCATGCACGCCGCCGGCAAGTTCACCGACGCCGATCTGCACGAGCTGGAGTGCGTGGCGTGCCCTTCGGCCGGCTCCTGCGGCGGGCAGTTCACCGCCAACACCATGGCCTGCGTCTCGGAGGCGATCGGCCTGGCGCTGCCCGGCTCGGCTGGCTCGCCGGCGCCCTACGAGTCGCGCGACGAATATGCGCGGGCCTCGGGCGAGGCGGTGATGAACCTGCTGAGGCTCGGCATCCGCCCGCGCGACATCGCCACCCGCGAGGCCTTCGAGAACGCCGCCACCGTCGTCGCCGCCACCGGCGGCTCGACCAATGCGGGGCTGCACCTGCCGGCGATGGCGCATGAATGCGGCATCAAGTTCGACCTGCACGACGTGGCCAAGATCTTCAAGAAGACGCCGTACATCGCCGACCTCAAGCCCGGCGGCAAGTACGTCGCGCTCGACATGCATCGCATCGGCGGCATCCCCGTGGTGATCAGGGAGCTGCTCGACAACGGCCTGCTGCACGGCGACTGCCTCACCGTCACCGGCAGGACGCTGGCGGAGAACCACAGGGACGTGGTGTTCCCCGACGACCAGGACGTCGTCTATCGGGTGAAGAACTGCATCACGCCGACCGGCGGCGTGGTCGGCCTGAAGGGCACCCTGGCGCCCGACGGCGCGATCGTGAAGGTCGCGGGCATGCAGCGTCTCGTCTTCCGCGGTCCCGCGCGTTGCTTCGACAGCGAGGAGGCGGCGTTCGAGGCTGTCGTGAAGGGCAAGTTCAAGGAAGGCGAGGTCATCGTCATCCGCTACGAAGGCCCCAAGGGCGGGCCGGGCATGCGCGAGATGCTGTCGACCACGGCGGCGCTCTACGGCCTGGGCGTGGGCGAGAAGGTGGCGCTGATCACCGACGGGCGCTTCTCCGGCGGCACGCGCGGCTTCTGCGTCGGCCATGTCGGCCCCGAAGCACAGGTCGGCGGCCCGATCGGCCTCTTGAAGAACGGCGACATGATCGTCATCGATGCGGTCAAGGGCCGCCTCGATGTCGAGCTGTCGAGCAAGGAGTTGCGCAAGCGCGCGAAGAAGTGGAAGCCGAGGAAGAACGGCTACACCTCAGGCGCGCTGTGGAAGTACGCCGCACTGGTCGGCCCCGCGGTCGACGGCGCGCTGACCCATCCGGGCGCGAAGAAGGAAAGCCACGTCTTCGCCGATATCTGATCGGCTTCTTCGTTCTCTTGGTGACCGGGCATTCTCCTATGAGGCCGTTCAACTAACATTCCGCTTGACGCTGAATGTGGGTAACGACAGTTTCAAGAAGCATGATCAGGAACCGGCCCCTTTGCGACCGACGCCGACGTCGCTGCATCCCAGCGGCGGCCCTTCAGGCTGCGCGTCGATCAGCGTCCGTCCACGTGGTGACCGCCTCATCGTAGGTCCCTCGAGACGGAGCGGCCTCGACCCGCGTTCCTGAACCCCCGCAGCCCTCGGCTCCGGGGGTTTTGTTTTGCCCGAACTCCACCAGAAGGACATCACCATGAGCATTCGCGTCGGCATTGTCGGGATCAGCGGTTTTGGCGGCGGCGAGGCGATGCGCCTGGTCGCGAGCCACCCGTCCTTCGAGCTGGTCTACGCCGCGGGCGAGGGCAGCGCGGGCAGCCGGTTGGTGGACCGCTTCCCCGGTACGCCGGCCAGGCTGGCCGAGCTGGTGATCGAGAAGTGGGACCCCGCGCGCCTGCCGAAGCTCGACGTGCTGTTCGCGTCGCTGCCCACGGGCGCCTCGGCCGAGGCGCTGGCGCGCGTCGCCAAGGACGTGAAGATCGTCGACATCGGCGGCGACCACCGCTACGTCGAAGGTTGGGCGTACGGCCTGGCCGACGTCTGGCCGGCCCAGATCGGGGGACAGAGCCGCGTCGCCAACCCCGGCTGCTTCCCTGCGGCGGTGCTGAACGCGCTGGCACCGCTGCTGGCCGACAAGCTGATCGAGCCTGGCAACATCGTGATCGACGCCAAGACGGGCATCTCCGGTGCCGGCCGGGGCGGCGCCGACAGCAGGTTCGGCTACGCCGAGGGCAACGAGAACCTGGTGCCCTATGGTCTGCTCAAGCACACCCACATGCCGGAGATGGCCAGGACGATCGAGCGGCTGAGCGGCGGCAGCGCGGCCGGGCTGGTGTTCACGCCGCATCTGGTGCCGATGACCCGCGGCGTGCTCGCCACCATCTACTGTCGCGGCCGCGCCACCACGCAGCAATGCCTGGACTCGGCGCGGCGCTTCTACGCCGCCCGCGCGTTCGTGCGCGTGACCGACAATCCGCCGCAGACCAAGTGGGCGACCGGCTCGAACTTCGCATTCGTCAGCTACGCGGCCGATCCGGAACGCAACCTGGTGATCGCGATGGGCGTGGTCGACAATCTCGGCAAGGGAGCGGCCGGCCAGGCGGTGCAGAACGCGAACCTGATCTGCGGCCTGCCGGAAACCGCGGGGCTGGACGGCGCACCCGTTTGGCCATGAGACCTTGTGCGGTTCCATGCTGTCCGTCGTCAATCCGCCAGCGTGCCGGACAGGCGCTCGACGGCTTCGGCGTAGTCGCGCATGAAGTCGTAGACCACGCTGCGCGCTGACTGCTCCGCGTTCATCAGGCCGACGGCCTGGCCGACGTAGTAGGTGGCGAGCGCCTTGGCGCCGGCATGGCCGCTCTCGGCCAGCTGGTCGATGCGCGCGAAGGCGCGTCGCACCGCCAGCCCCTGCAGCGGCATGGGCAGCGGATCGGGCGCGCCTTCGGCCTGCCAGGCATCGGTCCACGGCGAGCGCAGCTGGCGGGTGTATTTTCCCGTGCGGCTGCGCGAGCGCACGGTGTCGCGTGACGTGGCGGCCAGCATCTTCTGCTTCACGGTCGGGCTGGTCTCGGCTTCCGCCGTCGTCAGCCAGACCGACGCGGTCCACGCCCCATGCGCGCCCATCGCCATGCAGGCAGCCATCTGGCGGCCGGTGGCGATGCCGCCGGCGGCCAGCACGCGGATGTTCGGGTAGGGCTCCATCGCCTGCAGCACCTCGGGGATCAGCACCATCGTCGAGATTTCGCCGCAATGGCCGCCGGCCTCGGTGCCGGCGACGACGAGGATATCGACGCCTGCCGCGGCATGGCGCAGCGCGTGCTCCTTCGAGCCGGTCAGTGCGCCGACCGGTACGCCCTTGGCGCGCGCATGCTCGAACATCGTCGGCGGCGGCACGCCCAGCGCATTGACCACCAGCCCGATCGGGTGCGCGAAGGCGACGTCCAGCAGTGCCGCGGCACCGGACTCGCGCAGGTTCTCGCCGTAGGAGCCGGGCGGTGCGGCGTCCCACAGGCCCGTGGTGTCGATGCCGTGGCGTTCGAGCAGGCCGCTGATGTGGCGGCGATGCTCCGGCGGGATGCGGGCCTCGAGCTCGGCCGCCGTGACGCCGCCTTCCTTGGCTTCCATCCTGTTGGGCACCAGTAGGTCGACGCCGTAGGGCTTGCCCTTCACCTTCTCGTCGATCCAGTTGAGCTCGATGTCGAGGGATTGCGGCGTGTGGCCGACGGCGCCCAGCACGCCCATGCCGCCAGCATTGGTGACCGCCGCCACCACGTCGCGGCAATGGCTGAAGGCGAAAAGCGGAAACTCGATCCCGAGATCCTTGCATAGCGCCGACTTCATCGCTTGGCTCCTGCGCTGTCCGCCGCCGACTATAGATCGCTGTCGATGCTCCGGCGCGCCCTGTTGACGCGCCATTCCGCCCGGGGGAACGTGGGCGAGGCGCCTGCGGCGCGAAGGTGGAGCGAAGCGATGAGTGTCGATCAGGGAACCGCGTATGGCCTGAAGGCGCCGACCTACGATCCGCGCCTGACGGAAGTCGGGCGCGGCACGCCGATGGGCGAGCTGCTGCGGCGCTACTGGCATCCGGTCGGGCTGGCCGCGGACGCCACGTCGGTGCCGCGCGCCCTGCGCGTGCTGGGCGAGGACCTGATCCTGTTCCGCGACGGGCAGGGCAGGGCCGGCCTGGTCTATCCGCGCTGCTGCCATCGCGGCACCACGCTGTACTACGGCAAGGTCGAGGAGCGCGGCATACGCTGCTGCTATCACGGCTGGCTGTTCGACGTCGAAGGCCACTGCCTGGAGATGCCCTGCGAGCCCAATCCCACCGGCGCGCAATGCCAGCGCGTGCGCCAGCCCTGGTATCCGGTCGAGGAGCGCTACGGCCTGGTGTTCGCCTACATGGGGCCACCCGAGCGCAAGCCGGTGCTGCCGCGCTACGAGCCGCTGGAGGTGATGGGGCCGGGCGAGTTCGTCGAGACCGACGATTCGAGCATCGGCTCCGGCGGCATCCAGATCGCGCCCTGCAACTGGCTGCAGCACTACGAGAACGTGGTCGACCCGTACCACGTGCCGATCCTGCACGGCAGCTTCAGCGGCCCGCAATTCGCGCAGATCATGATGGGCTTCCCCAAGGTGAAGTTCGCCTACGGGCCGATCAGCGTGAAGGCGATTTCGGTGCGGAGCCTGCCCGACGGCCGCCTCTTCCGGCGCGTCACCGAGGCGGCGCTGCCGACCCTGCGCGTGGTCGCCAACCCGCAGGTCGGCGAGCGCTTCGGCATGGTCGAGTCGATCGGCTGGACCCTGCCGATCGACGACACGCATTACCGCATCTACGTCGCCGGCCGCGTGCGCGAGGCGGGCGAGCTGAAGAAGTTCCGCTCGAAGTACAACGGCAAGACCTGGGCCGAGCTGAGCGAAGCCGAGCACCAGCAATTCCCCGGCGACACCGAGGCGCAGGTCGGGCAGGGCGCCATCACCTTCCACTCGCAGGAGCACCTGATGTCGAGCGACCAGGGCGTGTCGATGCTGCGCATGCTGCTGCGCCGCCAGCTCGACGCCGTGGCGCGCGGCGACAATCCGGCCGGCACGGCCTTTAACGAGGCCGACGCCTATGTGCGCTTCGAGTCCGGCCAGTACCTCGAGGACGCCACCGCGGCGTAGCACATCTAACCTTCCCCCTCCGGGAAGGTTGGGTTCACACGCTCAAGAGCTCGGCGTCGAGCACGCACCACACCGGCACATGGTCCGACGGCTCGGCGCGGCCGCGCTCGGCCTTGTCGATGTCGCAGGCGCGCAGCCGGTCGGTGGCCTGCGGCGAGAGCAGCAGGTGGTCGATGCGCAGGCCGTTGTCCTTGTTCCAGGCGCCGGCCTGGTAGTCCCAGAAGCTGTAGGCGTGCTCGGTGGGATGCAGGCAGCGATAGGCGTCGGTCATGCCGAGGTTGAGCATGGCGCGAAAGGCGCTGCGCGACTCCGGCCGGCACAGCGCGTCGTCGGCCCAGCCCGCCGGGTCGTAGACGTCCTTGTCGGTCGGGCAGACGTTGTAGTCGCCACCCATCACCAGCATCTCCTCCTCGCCCAGCAAGGCGCGCGCGCGCTCGCGCAGGCGGCGCATGAAGCCCAGCTTGTAGGGGAATTTCTCGGTGTTGGCGGGATTGCCGTTGGGCAGGTAGATGCCGGCCACCCTGAGCGGCCCGGCCGTGGTCACGAACTTCGCCTCGACATAGCGCGACTGCACGTCGGCTTCGTCACCCGGCAGGGCGCGCGCCGTGACCTCGATCGGCGGCACGCGCGAGAGCATGGCGACGCCGTTGAAGGTCTTCTGGCCGATGATCTCGCATTTGTAGCCGGCGCCCTCGACCTCGAGCCGCGGGAATTGCGGCTCCTGGCACTTGATCTCCTGCAGCACGACGATGTCGGGCTGCGCGCGCTGCAGCCAGTCGGTGAGGTTGCCGACCCGCCGGCGGATCGAGTTGATGTTCCAGGTCGCGATCTTCATGCCGGCATTCTAGCCGACGCCTCGGCGCGCGTTGACTGTCATTCCGAGCGCAGCGAGGAATCCAGAGCCGCCCTGGATCCCTCGCTTCGCTCGGGATGACAGGCGGGCGATTCGACTGAATACGCCTCAGACCGCGAACGAGGAGCCGCAGCCGCAGGACGACGTGGCGTTGGGGTTGCGCACCTGGAACGAGGCGCCGACCATCTCGTCGACGTAGTCGATCTCGCTGCCCTTGATGAACTCCAGCGAGGTGCTGTCGATCAGCACCGTGGCGCCGTTCTTCTCGATCACCACGTCGTCGTCGTTGCGCCGGGTGTCGAAGTCGAAATTGTACTGGAAGCCCGAGCAGCCGCCGCCCAGCACGGCGACGCGCAGCATCGAGGGCTGCTGCTCGCGCGAGGCGAGGTAGGCGATGCGGCGGGCGGCGCTGTCGGTCAGGACCACGCCCAGGGGTTCGCTCATCTCTTGTCTCCGGCGGCCCCGGGGCCGCGCTCGGCGTTGCTGCCGCCTAAATGTGGGGTCTCGGCACTCCCTGTCAACCTCATGCGGCGTAAGGGTTTGGGTGGGCCGGTGGCACCGTGATAAGGTCGCGCCGTCTGCCGCACCATAAGGAATAGGGAAATCCCATGGTCGACGCCCCTCCGGCCGCCCAGTCCGCCCTGCCGCTGTTCTACAAGCAGCCCCGGCCGCTGGATGCCAAGACCCACGGCTCCAGCCGGCTGAAGGACAACGCCAGCTTCGCCTTCGCCCGGGCGGCCAACTCGGTGCCGGTCAACGGCGTCGAGTTTCCCATCGCCCAGCGCCACTACCCGATCGTCTTCACCGGCACCGGCAAGCCGTTCCCGGCCGCCGTCCTGGGCCTGCGGGTCGACGAGAACCTGTTCGTCGGCGCCGACGGGCGCTGGGTCGAGGGCATCTACGTGCCGGCCTATGTCCGGCGTTACCCCTTCGTCTTCATCGAGGCGCCCGAGGACAAGCTGATCCTGGCGATCGACGAGGGCAGCGGCCTGCTGGTCGACGACGGCCCGCACAAGCTGTTCGACGAGGCCGGCAAGCCCACGCCGCTGGTCAACGGCGCCCTGCAGTTCTGCGGCGCCTACCAGGCCAATTTCAGGCAGACCCTGGAGTTCGTCGACTCGCTGCTTGAGCACGACCTGCTGGCCGACAATCGCGCCAATGCCGTGCTGGCCGGCGGCGAGCGCCTGAGCCTGGGTGGCTTCAAGGTGATCGACGAGGAGAAGTTCAAGGCGCTGCCGGCGCTGGTGCTGAAGACCTGGCGCGACCAGGGCTGGCTCGCCTGGGTCTACGCCCATTTCTTCTCGCTGGGCGGCTGGAACGGCCTGGCGGCGCTGGCCAGCAAGAAGCCGCCCGCCGTCGAGGTCGGGGCCAGGCGGGGTTAGTCTTTGGCAGCGCCGGCGCTGCGGGCCCGCACGCTCTCGCGGTAGAGGATGTACAGCCCGGAGCCGATCACCAGCGGCAGGCCATACCACACGCTGTCGCCCGGCAGCTCGTGGAAGAAGATCCAGCCAAAGCCGAAGGCGAAGATGATGGCGGTGTACTCGAAGGGCGCCAGCACCGAGGGCGGCGCCAGCCTGAGCGCGCGGGTCGAGAAGATCTGGCCGACGCCGCCCATCAGCCCGACCGCCGCCAGCCACAGCCAGTCCCAGCCGTCCGGATCGCGCCAATGCGTGTCAGGGTCGACCAGGCACAGGCCGCCGAACACCACCAGGCAGGCGGTGCCGTAGTAGAACATCGAGGACTCGTCGCGGTCGGTGCGCGCGATGCGGCGCAGCAGGACGATATTGAAGGCGTAGATGAAGGTCGCGCCCAGGGTGACCATCGAGACGATGCCGATTCCGGCGCCGGGATTGAGGATGACCATGACGCCGATGAAGCCGACGCCGATCGCGCTCCAGCGACGCCAGCCGACCTGCTCGCCGAGGAGCGGGATCGACAGCGCCGCCATGAAGAAGGGCGCGGCGAAGGATATGGCGTAGACGTCGACCAGCGGCGCGCGCGGGAAGGCCCAGAAGAAGCCGAAGGTCGCCGCCAGGCCGCAAACCGCGCGAATCGCCTGCGTGCCGGGCTGGCGCGTGCGCAGGGCGGCAACGCCGACGCTCATCGACATCATGATCAGGATCGGGATGAAGGCGAGGGCGCTGCGGAAGAGCAGGACCTGCGCCACCGGATAGCCGCCGCCCAGCCACTTCACCAGCGTGTCCATCCCGGCGAACACCACGATGGCCCCGAACTTGGCGTAGATGCCGTAGACGACGTGCCGGTCGGTGGCGCCCAATGCGGCTTGACCGAACATGCGCGCGACTTAGCACGCGGCTTCGGCAACGTCACTTTTTCGCTTCGCTCATGCTGCTCTGCGCTAATGTCACGCCGATGTCGTGCGACGTTGCCATTCCGTGAAGCGCCTGCGCCGGTTCCTGGCCGCGCGCCTGCCGCTGCTGGCGTCCCTGGCGGTGCTGGTCGGAGCGCTGCTGCTGCGCGCCGCCGATCCGGCCGCCGTCACCCGGCTGCGCGACTTCGCCTTCGACACCTTCCAGCGTATCCAGCCGCGCGCGGTGCCGGCCGACATGCCGGTGCGCATCGTCGATATCGACGAGGAGGCGCTGGCGGCGCATGGCCAGTGGCCCTGGCCGCGCACCATAGTGGCGCGCCTGACCGAGCGACTGGTCGAGAAGGGTGCGCTGGTCATCGCCTTCGACGTGATCTTCGCCGAGCCCGACCGCTCCTCGATCCCGCGCCTGGCGCGCGACCTGGCGAGCTTCACCGATCCGGAGACGCTCAACCGCATCGTCACCACGTTTCCCGACAACGACGTGGTCTTCGCCGCGGCGCTCGCGGGCTCCAGAAGCGTGCTGGGCTTCGGCTTCGAGCCGGTGGCGCGCGGCACCCCGCCCCGGCGCAAGAACGGCTTCGCCGCCGCCGGTGACGATCCGCGCGGCTTCCTGCCGATCTGGCCGGGCTCGGTGAAGCCGCTCGACATCCTCGAGCAGGCGGCGAAGGGACTGGGCAGCGTCAACACCGATCCCGATCCGTCGAGCGATGCCGGCGTGGTGCGCCGCGTGCCGATGCTGTTCCGGCTGGGCGGGCAGAGCGAGCCCTATCCGGCGCTGGCGATCGAGACCCTGCGCGTGGCGCAGGACGCCAGCACCTACATCGCCAAGAGCTCCAATGCCAGCGGGCAGGTCGCCTTCGGCGTGCGCACCGGCATGGTTTCGATCAAGGTCGGGCAGGTCGAGATCCCGACCGACGCCCAGGGCCGCATCACGCTCTATGATTCGGGACATCGGCGGTCGCGCTACGTGTCTGCCAGGGCGGTGCTCGACGGCAGCGTGCCGGCCGACAGGATCGACGGCCACATCGTCTTCATCGGCACCAGTGCGCTGGGCCTGAAGGACCTGCGCAACACGCCGATCGCGGCCAACGTGCCGGGCGTCGAGGTCCACGCCCAGATCGTCGAGCAGGTGCTGTCGGGCGTGTACCTGCTGCGACCCGACTTCGCCACCGGGCTGGAGCTGGTTTTCATCGTTCTGGTCGGCGCGATCTTCGTGGTGCTGGTGCCGCGGCTGGGCGGCGGGCAGATGGCGCTGGGTGCGCTGCTCGCCATCGCCATCGCCGTGTTCGGGCCGTGGCTCGTTTTCTGGTCGAGCCGCCTGCTGCTCGATCCGATCTATCCGGCCGCGACGCTCGCGGCGGTCTATGCCGTGGGCTCGGCCTTCAGCTTCATGCGGGCCGAGGCGGAGCGGGCGCGCATCCGCGGCGCCTTCGGCATGTACCTCTCGCCCGATCTCGTTTCCCAGCTGGCGCGCAATCCCGATCAGCTCAAGCTGGGCGGCGAGCAGCGCGAGATCACCGTGATGTTCACCGACGTGCGCGGCTTCACGACCATCGCCGAGCAGTTCGACCCGCAGGGCCTGGCGGTGTTCATGAACCGCTTCCTGACGCCGATGACCGACATCATCCTCGAGGCGCACGGCACGGTCGACAAGTACATGGGCGACAACATCATGGCGTTCTGGAACGCGCCGCTCGAGCTGAAGCATCATCCGAGAAATGCCTGCGAGGCGGCGCTGGTCATGACACGCCGCCTGGCCGAGCTCAACGTCGAGTGGCGGCGCGAGGCGCACGAGCAGGGGCGCAACCACATCCCGGTGATGATGGGCATCGGCATCAACACGGGTGTGGCCTCGGTGGGCAATTTCGGCAGCACGCAGCGCTTCGCCTATACCCTGCTGGGCGATTCGGTCAATCTCGCCTCGCGCCTGGAGGGCCAGTGCAAGACCTACGCCGTTGGCACGATCCTCGGCGAGGCCACGGCGAAGGCGGTCGGAGAGTTCGCGCTGGTCGAGATCGACCTCATCCAGGTCAAGGGAAAGACCGAGCCAGAGCGCATCTATGCGCTGGCCGGCGACCGGGCGATGGCGGCCACGCCGGCGTTCGCGGCGTTGCTCGAGAAGCAGGAGGCGTTTCTGGTGGCGTACAGGGCAGGCGATTTCGAGGAGGCGCTCGCGCGCGTGCGCGCGGCCAAGGTGGCCGCCGAGGCGGCGGGCTGGGTCAACGGCTATCACGACGTGATGCGCAAGCGGACCAAGAAGCTGATCGCCGCACCGCCGCCGATCTGGGATGGCGTCTTCGTGGCCAAAGACAAATGAGGCGTCCCCAGGATCGCGTCGCCGCCATCGAGGCGGTGATCTGCCGCGAGGTCGGCCGCGGCGCCGCGCCGCTGATGGCGGCCACTGCGGGTAATCTGCTGCGCGCCGTCGAGTCGATCGCCGAGGTGCACGCGCCGCGCGTCGGCCTGATCACCGGCTTCGCCGTGCCGACGGAGCAGGGGCCGCGCCCCGAGACCGACGGGCCCGGCGGCATGGCGCACATGGCCGCCGCCTTCCGCGCCGCCGGCTGGCCGGTGCGGCTGGCGACCGATGCGCTGTGCGCGCCGGCCTGCCGGGTGGCGCTGGCCGCGCTGCCGCGCGCCGCCGACGTGCCGGTCGATCTCGACGATGCCGCGACGGTGGCGAGACGATGGATCGACGCGGGCATCACGCATGTGATCTCGATCGAGCGCTGCGGCCGCGCGCGCGACGGCAGGCCGCGCAACATGCGCGGCGAGGACGTCTCGGCCTTCACGCCGGCGCTCGACGATCTGTTCCTCGCCGGCAAATGGCGGCGCATCGCCATCGGCGACGGCGGCAACGAGATCGGCATGGGCAGCCTGGCGCCCGAGCTGATCGCGCGCACCGTGCCCAACGGCGAGCGCATCGCCTGCGCCACCGCGGCCGACGACCTGATTGTCGCCGGCGTCTCCAACTGGGGCGGTTACGGCCTGGTCGGCGCGCTGGCGGCGGTGATGCCGGCGCTGGCGCCGGTGCTGCTGGAGTCGCTGGACGCGGAGCACGACGCGCGCCTGCTCGAACGCCTTGTGCGCGAGGGCGGCACGGTGGATGGCGTGACGCGCAAGGCCGAGGCGACGGTCGACGGCATGCCGCCCGAGGTGCACGCCGAGGTGATCGCCGCGATCCGCGCGGCGGCTATCGGCTGAACGCCGCGCGGGCGCGATCCAGCGCCGGCACCAGGATGCCGGCGGCGAGACCCCGGAAGGCCGAGCCGAGCCCGACGAACGTCGCCTCCGAGGCGCTGACGGCAAAACGCGAGGCCGGCGGCGTCGCGATGCGGCGGCTGGTCCAGCGCCACGCCCAATGCGCCGATGAAGGGCGCGAGCAGGGTGAGGCCGGCGATGCGCATGCGGGGAGAAGTAAAGAGCGGGCGCCTCTATCGCAGCGCGGACGCTGACCTGCAAGTCGGTTAGAAGCGATCGCAAATGCCAATCGAGACGACACGCTTGCGATTGCGCCGGTGGCACACGAGCGATCGTGACGTGTTCGCCGCCATGAACGGCGACGCCGTGGTCATGGCCGACGAGGGCGGGCCGCTTGATCGCGCTGCGAGCGATGCGAAGCTCGACCGGTACATGGCTGCCTTCGAGCGTCACGGCTTCGGCCGCTGGGTGGTCGAGGAGCGCTACGGTGCGTTTCTCGGCTACGCCGGGATCATGCCGTCGCCGGCCGGCCATCCGCTGGGAGAGCACTTCGAGATCGGCTGGCGGCTCGTGCGCGCGGCCTGGGGACAGGGCTACGCCACCGAAGCGGCAGGGGCGGCGCTGGATGACGCGCTGGGGCGAGCGGGGTTGCCCGAGGTCCTGGCCTACACGGCGCCCGACAATTTGCGCTCGCAGGCGGTGATGCGGCGGCTACACCTGCTGCGCGATCCGGCGCGGGATTTCACCGCCGACTATGGAAGCCAGAAGGGCTGGCGCGGTTTGGTCTGGGTGGCACGGCGCGGCTGACGGTTGCCCTGCCGGCGGACGGCGGCTAGTACCGTCGCCACCCAACAGACGGACGACCCATGGCCACCGCGACGCTCGCCGACACGCCCTATGCGCCGACCCATCCCGAGATCCGCGACGCGGTGCGCGCGCTCTGCCTTAAGTTCGACGGCGCCTATTGGCGCAAGCTCGATCGCGAGCGCGGCTATCCCACCGATTTCGTCAAGGCGCTGACCGAGGCCGGCTGGCTGTCGATCCTGATCCCCGAGGAATATGGCGGCGCCGGGCTGGGCATCTCGGCGGCCAGCGCCGTGCTGGAGGAGATCCACCGCGCCGGCTGCAACGCCGCGGCCTGCCACGCGCAGATGTACATCATGGGCACGGTGCTGCGGCACGGCAGCAAGGAGCAGAAGCAGCGTTACCTGCCGAAGATCGCCACCGGCGAGATGCGCCTGCAGGCCTTCGGCGTCACCGAGCCCAGCAGCGGCACCGACACGCTCAGCCTGCGCACCACGGCAGTGAAGAAGAACAACAGCACCTATGTCGTGAACGGCCAGAAGGTGTGGACCAGTCGCGCCGAGCACTCCGACCTGATGCTGCTGCTGGCACGCACCACGCCCAAGGACCAGCAGGCCAAGCGCACCGAGGGCCTCTCGGTGTTCCTCGTCGACATGCGCGAGACGCTCGGCAAGGGCCTCACCATCCGGCCGATCCGCACGATGATGAACCACAACAGCACCGAAGTGTTCTTCGACAACATGGAAGTGCCGGCCGAGAACCTGATCGGCGAGGAGGGGCAGGGCTTCCGCTATATCCTCTCGGGCATGAACGCCGAGCGCGTGCTGATCGCCTCGGAGTGCATCGGCGACGGCCGCTGGTTCATCGAGAAAGCGGTGAGCTACGCCAAGGAGCGCAAGCTGTTCGGCCGGCCGATCGGCCAGAACCAGGGCGTGCAATATCCCATCGCGCGTGCCTACACCCAGATCGAGGCCGCAGACCTGATGGTGCGCAAGGCTGCGACGCTGTTCGAGGCCGGCATCAACGCCGGCGCCGACGCCAACATGGCCAAGATGCTGGCCTCGGAAGCGGCCTGGGCCTGCGCCGAGATGTGCGTGCAGACGCATGGCGGCTTCGGCTTCGCCGAGGAGTACGACATCGAGCGCAAGTTCCGCGAGGCGCGCCTCTACACCGTGGCGCCGATCTCGACCAACATGGTGCTGAACTTCGTCGCCGAGCACGTGCTGGGATTGCCGCGATCGTATTGACGCACGCCGTCGTCCTGAGCGTCAGCGAAGGACCTCGCGGTGGTGCGTGAGCGCGATATCGCTGGATCCTTCGCTTCGCTCAGAGTGACAGCGAGGCCTTGAACCACGCCCAGGCCTGGCTCATCCAGCCGCTGACCATCGCCGGCGCCTCGCGGTAGACGGCCAGCAGCACGATCGTCCACACCGTGGTGAAGACGGTGAAGATCCAGCCGAGGATCGCCATCACGCCATCGCGCTCGAGCAGCGCCAGCGCGAAGAACATCACCGCCCAGGCTGGGAAGAAATTGTCGAAAGGGATGGGCAGCGCCAGCACGATGGCGTTAGCCAGCGCTGCGATCGTCAGCGCCAGACGCGATGTGTTGCGCGTCCAGCCGCCAAGCCGGGGGCGCACGCGGCGTTCCAGCCAGTTGAGCCTGGGCCGTGCCTTGATCATGAATCGCTGCAGGCGCGAGCGCGGCAGGCACTTCCTGCCGATGAAGCGCGGCAGATGCGCAGCAGGTCGCGCCATCAGCATCTGGACGAGCACGATGCAGATCGGGATGCCGGTGATGGTCGACAGCCAGGGAATGCCTGTCGGAATGCAGTTGGGCAGGTCGAAGACGGCGACAACCAGCGGATAGGAGCGCCCGCGCATGCCGTCGAGCAGCGACTGGATGCTCACCGTTTCCTGCGGCGGCCCGGCGAACAGCCTGTCCATGGTTTCGGCAAGCGGCTCGCGCGGGGCGGCGTTGGTGGGCGAATCCGGGGTCACGCGGCTACGGTAGAGGCAAGCCTGTTACAGCGGCAAGCAGAAGGGTGTGGGTATGCGCGCGATCGTCTGCGAAGCCTGGGGGCCGGCGGAATCCCTGATCCTGAAGGAGCTGCCGTCGCCGCCCCTGGGCACAGGCGAGGTGCGCGTGGCCATTCGCGCCGCCGGCGTGAACTTCCCCGACGTGCTGATGATCGCCGGCAAGTACCAGCGCAAGCCGCCATTCCCCTTCATCCCCGGGCTGGAGATGGCCGGCGAGGTGATCGAGATCGGCGCCGGCGTGTCGCATCTGAGGGTCGGTGACCGGGTCTTCGGCATGTGTGGCGTGGGCGGCTTCGCGAGCGAGATCGTCTTGCGCGCCGACATGGTGTGGAAGATGCCCGACGCGATGTCGTGGATCGACGGCGCGGCCTTCCCGGTGGTCTATCTCACCTCGTACTACGCCCTCAACAACCGGGCCAGGCTCAAGGCGGGCGAGACGCTGCTGGTGCTGGGCGCCGCCGGTGGCGTGGGCCTGACCGCCTGCGAGATCGGCGCGGCGATGGGCGCCGACGTGATCGCGGTGGCGAGCACGGCGCAGAAGCGCGAGCTGGCGGCCAGGCACGGCGCGCGACGGCAGATCGACTACGGTCCCGCGCGGCTGCGCGACAGCGTCAACGAGCTCACCGCGGGCAGGGGCGCCGACGTGATCTACGATCCGGTGGGCGGCGACGCCTTCGACGAGTGCCTGCGCTGCATCGCCTGGGGCGGGCGCCTGCTGGTCGTGGGCTTCGCCTCGGGCCGCATCCCCTTGGCGCCGGCCAACCTGCTGCTGCTCAAGGGCGCCGAGCTGCGCGGCATCCGCACCGCCGGCTGGCGCGAGCAGTTCCCGCGGGAAGCCGATGTGGCGATGCAGGGCGTGCTGGCGCTCTACGGCGCCGGCAAGCTCAAGCCCCATGTGTCCGCGGTGCTGCCGCTGGAGAAAGCGCCCGAAGCCCTGCGGATCCTCGACGGCCGGCAAGCCACGGGAAAGGTCGTGCTCGACGTCGCCGCGTGATTCCCCGCTTTGCCTTCCCCCGGAGGGTAGGGCGATCGCATATGGCCTTCTGCTCCCTCTCCTCGCAAGCGGGGAGAGGGAGCAGAAGGCCAACCCATATGCGATTGCCCTACCCTCCGGGGGAAGGCAAGCCAAGGTGCGGAATTGGCGGGTTTGCGGTGCCGCCTTGCTGGCGTATCAATCGGGCCATTGATCGATCAACGGGAGCGAGACCCATGCGGGCGATGATCAGCGACAAGCCGGGCGGACCGGAAAGTCTCGAGCTGCGTGACATGCCGTCGAAACCCCTGGGCAAGGGCGAAGTGCGCGTCGCCGTGCATGCCGCCGGCGTGAACTTTCCCGACACGCTGATCATCGCCGACAAGTACCAGTTCAAGCCGCCGCGCCCGTTCTCGCCCGGCCACGAGGTCGGCGGCGTGGTCAGCGAGATCGGCGAGGGCGTGGCCGACTATGCGGTGGGCGACCGCGTGATCGGCATGATCGGCCATGGCGGCTACGCCGAGGAGGCGGTCATCCCTACCGCCAATCTGCTGCCGATGCCCGCGAACATGACGTTCGAGGAGGGTGCCGCCTTCACCATGACCTACGGCACCAGCTATTACGCACTCAAGCAGCGCGGCGATCTGTTACCGGGCGAGACGCTGCTGGTGCTGGGCGCCGCCGGCGGCGTCGGGCTCACCGCCGTCGAGCTCGGCGCGCTGATGGGTGCCAGGGTAATCGCCGCCGTCGGCTCCGACGAGAAGATGGAGGTCTGCCGCAAGTACGGTGCCACCATGTTCGTGAACTACTCGAAGGAGAAGATGCGCGACAAGGTCAGGGAGCTCACCGACGGCAAGGGCGCCGACGTGATTTATGACGCCGTCGGCGGCGACGCCTTTGACGAGGCGATCCGCTGCATCAACTGGTTGGGCCGCCTGCTGGTGATCGGATTCGCCTCGGGCCGCATCCCCTCGCTGCCGGCCAACCTCGCGCTTCTGAAGAGCTGCGACGTGCGCGGCGTGTTCTACGGCGCCTGGCGCGCGCGCGAGCCGGAGGCGGCGCGGCAGAACTTCACCGAGATGTTCGACTGGGTGCGCCAGGGCAAGCTCAAGCCGCATATCTCGATGACCTTCCCGCTCGACAAGGCGGCCGACGCGATGAACGCGCTGCTCTCGCGCAAGGCGACGGGCAAGGTCGTGATCAAGGTGCGCTGATGTCGTTCAACCGCCTGCAGGGCAAGGTCGCGATCATCACCGGCGCGGCCTCCGGCATCGGCGCCGCCAGCGCCAGGCTGTTCGCCGAGGAGGGCGCCCAGGTGCTCGCCGTCGACCGGCCGGGCAGCGCCATCGACACTGTCCACACGGGCGAGCAGGCGATCGCGCCGCTTTCCTGCGACATCACCGACGACGACGCGCCCAGGCGCATCATCGGCGCCGCGCTGGATCGCTTCGGCGGCATCGACATCCTGTTCAACAACGCCGGCGTGAGCGGCCGTCACTTCGCCGAGGAGATGACCGACGAGCAGTGGGATCGGGTCATGGACGTCAACGTGCGCGCCATGTTCCGGACGTGTCGCGAGGCCATCCCGCATCTGCGCAGGCGCGCCGAGGAGAAGGGCCGCGCGCGCATCATCAACACCGCCTCGGTGATGGCCTTCGACACCGACTACGGTCTTGCGGCCTACTGCGCCTCGAAGGCCGGCGTCGCCGGCCTGACGCACACGCTGGCGCTGGAGCTCGGCAAGTTCCGCATCACCGCCAACTACATCCTGCCCGGCGCAGTCTACAGCGGGCTGACCAAGACGAATTTCGACAATCCCGAGATCGCCGCGATCTGGGCCAAGAAGGCGGCGCTGCGCCGGCTCGGCCAACCCATCGACCTCGCCCGCGGCGCCCTGCTGCTGGCCTGCGACGATTCCGACTTCATCACCGGGCACGGCCTCGTGGTCGATGGCGGGCTGACGTTGCGCACTTGAATGCCCTTCCCCCGGAGGGGGAAGGTGCCCGAAGGGCGAAAGGGGGATGTCGAAGACGAACGCAGGAGTCGTTGAGGCATCCCCCATCCGTCAGCGCTTCGCGCTGCCACCTTCCCCCTCCGGGGGAAGGTAAGGTCACCTGATCTCCCGCACGTAGCCGTTGATATCCGGCACCTCCTTGATCAGACCGCGGGCCTTGAGGAACGCGGCGAAGCGTTCGTAGCGGATGCGGTCGAGTGCGGCCGGATCGGCGGCGAGCAGCGGCAGGGTGTCCTTCCAGGCGCGCTTGTTGAGCTCGTTGGCGACCTCCTTGCCGCCGTACTTCTCGAACTCCTTCCACGCCGCGTCAGGATTGGCGCGCAGCCAGGTCGTGGCCTCGCGCAGCGCCGCCAGCAGGCGCTTCGTCTTCGCCTCGTCGAGCGTGTCCTTCTTCGCCACCAGCACCAGCTCGTCGTAGACCGGCACGCCGTGCTTCTCGACCAGGAAGGCGGTGCCCTTCATGCCCTCGATCTCGAGGTCGTTGAGCTCGAAGTTGCGGAAGGCGCCGATCACCGCGTCGACCTGCTTGGTCTTCAGCGCAGCGGTCAGCGCGAAGTTGATGTTGATCAGGGTGACGTCCTGCAGCTTCAGGCCGTGGGTCTCGAGCATGGCCGCGAGCGTCACCTCCTCGAAGCCCGCGACCGAGAAGCCGATCTTCTTGCCCTTGAGGTCGGCGATCTTCTTGATCGGCCCATCGGCCAGCACGACCAGCGAGTTCAGGGGCTGCTGCACCAGCGCGCCGACGCGCACCAGCGGCACCTTGTCGGCCACCATCATCTGCAATTGCGGCTGGTAGGAGACCGCGTAGTCGCCCTTGCCGGCGGCGACCAGGCGCGGCGGTGCGCTGGGATCGGAGGGCACCACGAGCTCCACCTCCAGCCCGTGCCTTGCGAAGATGCCCTGCGTCTTGGCGATCACCAGCGCGGCGTGGTCGGGGTTGAGGAACCAGTCGAGCAGGATGGTGATCTTGTCCTGGGCCCGTGCCGCAGCGGGCAGGGCGAGCATTGCGGCGAGCAGCGCCGCGCCGAGGATGCGAAAGACGGTCATCGGGAACCTCCTGGGGAAACGGATTGTGGATCGATGGCGATAGCGCGCGCCAACGCGTTGAAGATGCTGTGATTCGCGGGTACGGTGCGGGCATGGGCGGCCGACTCGCGGCCGCCCTCAAACGCCGGAGAGCGCTGATGTCGATGAATCAACTGCCGCCGACGGCCCCCGGGCCGGGTGATGTGCCGTTCAACACCGTGGATTCCGGGCGTGGCATCGAGTGGTTGAAGGGCGGATGGGCGGAGTTCATCGCCAATCCCGGCATCTGGGTCGCCATCGCGCTGATCTTCGGCGTCGCGGTCTTCGTGCTGAACCTCATCCCCTTCATCGGCGGCCTGGCCGTGGCGCTGCTGACCCCCGTGGTCGGCGGCGGCATCATGCTGGGCTGCCGCGCGCGCGCCTCGGGCGGCAAGGTGCAGATCGAGCATCTGTGGGCCGGCTTCCAGGGCCCGGTGGCGCAGCTGATCATCATCGGCGCCGTGACCCTGGGCGTCGGCATCCTGATCGGCCTGCTGATGGCCGTGGTCGGCGGCGCGGCGATGATGGGCGCGGCGACCGGGTCCGGCGGCATGGCCATGGGCGGCCTGTTCCTCGGCTTCGTCCTGTCGCTGGTGCTGATCATCCCCCTGGCCATGGCGACCTGGTTCGCCATCCCGCTGGTGGCGATCCGCGGCGTCGACGCGATCACCGCGCTGAAGAGCAGCTTCAAGGCCTCGCTCGGCAATCTGGTGCCGCTGATCGTGCTCGGCGTGATCTACGCCGTGCTGATGTTCATCGCCTCGCTGCCCTTCGGCCTGGGCCTGCTGGTCGTGTTGCCGATGGTCTGGGGCTCGCAATACGCCGCGTTCAAGGACATCTTCGGCGGCTGATCTGCCTTCCCCCGCCGGGGGAAGGGAAGGTCCGAGCTTCCCGACCATCATCGGCGGGCCTCGCCGTTGGCCGGCTCATCGCCGGGCAGCCAGCGGGTGAGGCGCGCCATCACCGCGTCGACGGCGAAGTACAGCGTCACGCCCAGCACGCCGAGCACGATCAGCGCGGCGAAGGCCAGGGTGGTCTGGCCGCGTCCGAGCTGCTGCATCATCAGATAGCCCAGCCCGGCGCTGGCGCCGACCCATTCGCCGATCACCGCGCCGATCGGCGCCACCGAGGCCGCGACGCGCGCGCCGCTGGCGAAGGCGGGCAAGGCGGCGGGCAGGCGGATGCGCAGCAGCACGGCGCGCGGCGGCGCGTCCATCACCCGTGCCAGGTCGAGCCAGCCGGGATCGACGCGGCGCAGCCCGTCATAGAGGCTGCTGGCGACCGGGAAGAAGATCACCAGGGTGGCCATCGCCACCTTCGAGAGCATGCCGTAGCCCAGCCACAGCACCAGCAACGGCGCGATGGCGAAGACCGGCACCGCCTGGCTCAGCACGATGATCGGCAGGCCCCAGGGCCGCAGGCGCACGAAGCGCGTCAGCAGCAGCGCCACGGCGGCGCCCAGCGTCAGCCCGGCGAGCAGCCCGAGCGCGATCTCCGCCGCGGTGTGCAGACCGTGCAACAGCAGCGTGTCGCCGCGCTCGACGAACTCGAGGGCGACGCGCGAGGGTGCCGGCAGGATGAAGTGCGGCGTCCCGTCGATCCGCACGAATGCCTCCCATGCCAGCAATAGCCCGGCGGCGATGAGCAGGGGGCGCAGCACTTTCATGCCTTCCCCCGGAGGGGGAAGGTGGCGCGCGCAGCGCGACGGAAGGGGGATGTCGAAGACGAACGGAGGTATCCGGCATTGATATCCCCCTTCCGCCCTTCGGGCACCTTCCCCCTCCGGGGGAAGGGATGGGCGCGTTCCCCCCTCATGCCGGCACCGCGAAGGCGTGCGCGTCGGCGAGGCGGCGCATGAGGTCGGCCTGGATGGCGAGCGTGCCGGCTGATGCGGCGTCGCGCGGCGGATCGCCGGCGGGCTCCAGCGGTGTGCCCAGCATCGCCGGCGCGCCGGCCATGACGTGGATGCGATGGCCCAGCCGCGCCGCCTCGAGCGGGTCGTGCGTCACCAGCAGCACGGTGCGGCCCGCCAGCATGCGCGCGGCGAGGTCCTGCAGCGACAGGCGCGTGATCGCGTCAAGCTGGCCGAAGGGCTCGTCCATCAGCACCACCGGCCGCTCCTCGACCAGGGTGCGCGCAAGCGCCACGCGCTGGCGCATGCCGCCCGACAGCGTCGCCGGCAGGTCGTTGTGGCGGCCCTCCAGCCCGGTCTGCGCCAGCAGCGCGAGCGCGCGCGCGCGGGCCGCTTCGAGGGCAGCCGCATCGCCGCGCAGGCGATAGCCGATCAGGATGTTGCCGAGCGCGTCGAGCCACGGCATCAGCAGGTCGGTCTGCGCCATCCAGGCGACGCGGCCGGCGAGCGGCATGCCATCGTCCGCGGCGATGCGCGTGGGCGGCTCCGGCGGCAGCAGGCCGGCGATCAGGCGCAACAGCGAGGTCTTGCCGACGCCGCTGGGCCCCAGCAGGCAGGTGGTGCGGCCGGCCGGCAGGTCGAGCGACAGGTCGTCGAACAGCCTTCGCCCGGCGAAGGCGAAGCGCGCGCGTTCGATATGGATCGAAGGTGCCGCCACCTGCGGCACGGACACAGACATCGTTCACCCGTCCCTACGCCGGTACGAACCGGATCAGGTTCCAGGGGTCGTCCCTTGATGGGACCTCTCAGCCGCGAACGGCTCCCCCCGGTGATTCGAAAACGATGACACTATGGTGACGCGGCGAGGGGCGGGCAAGGGCGCAGTGCGGCGCGCCCGGATTTGCTACAGTCCGGGCGATCGGGGGGGAGCATCGTGCGGTATCTGCTGGCAATCCTGGCCCTGGCCGCGTGCATCGCACCGGCGCAGGCGCAACTGCTCAACGAGCGCGAGTCGCAGGCCGAGCGCATCGGCGGCCGCTGGCTCGGGCGCTACTACTATTCGGGCCAGCAGGCCAACAAACCGCCGGTCGAGTTCGAGATGACGATCGAGGTGCCGGTCGCGGGCAAGGTCGGCGGCCGCATCAGCGAGCCCAGCACCTTCGGCACGGCCGGCGTGCCGTTCCTCTACGCCAATGTGAGCGGCGACATCTCAGGCAACATGCTGCGCTTCATCAAGACCTATGACGGCACGGGCGGGCAGTCGCACAGCGTGTCCTACAGCGGCGTCTTCAACGAGACCTGGACGACGTTGGTCGGGACCTGGAGGCTTGGCGATGCGACGGGCCGTTTCGATCTGCGTCGCTAGCGCGCTGCTGGCGCTGAAGGTCGCGGCACAGGACCCGACCGAGGCGATCCGCGCCGATCGGGTGCGCATCGCCGGGCTGCTCGCGGGCCAGGCGGCCTATTGCGTGGCGCGCCGCGACACCGACCACGCCGCCTTCCACGGCTGTGTCGACTGGCACTCGGCGACGCACGGTGTGTGGGCGCTCGTCGCCTATACGCGCTTCACCGGCGATAGGCGGCACGAGCCGCTGATCCGCGACAAGCTGCAGCGCGCCAGGCTCGAGGAGGAGGCGAAGCTGCTCGTCCGCCAGCCCTCGTTCGAGATGCCCTATGGCCGCGCCTGGTACCTGCGGCTGGCCATCGAGCACGAGGAGCTCTATGGCGACGGCACGACCCTGGCGCTCGGCGACCTCGCCGCCGCCAGCCTGCTGGCGCATTACCGGCAATGGCTGCCCGATCCGCGTCTGGCCGACTACGACAGCGCGTCGTGGGCGCTCTCCCATCTGCTCGACTACGCGCGCTTGCGCAAGAACGCCGACCTCGAGGCGGCGGTGAGCGGGATGGTCGGACGTCATTTCCAGACCGCCGATGCGCGCTGCACCGATGACGGGCGCGGCTTCATGTCGATCTGCCTGAACTGGGCGCGGCTGGTGTCCAGGGTCGCGCCGCGCGACGCCTACCGCGCGTGGCTGGCCTCGTTCATGCCGCCGGAGCGGGTGCCGGCGCCCGTGAGCCCGCGCACCGCGCATGCCTATGGCATGAACTTCAGCCGCGCCTGGTCGCTGTGGGACATGGCCGCGGCGTCGGGCGAGCCGGCCTATCGCGCCGCCTATGCGCGTCATTTCACGGCCGGCTTCGAGCCGCACTCGAACTGGAACGGCGACTATATGCGCGTCGGCCACTGGGTTGCGCAGTTCGGCATGTTCGCGTTACGACCGCTGCTGGTCGAAGACAGGAAGTGATGATGCGAGCGGACCTCTTTCCTTCTCCCCGCGAAGGCGGGGAGAAGGTGCCGAGCGTCAGCGAGGCGGATGAGGGGCTTTCTCGCGCGACACCCGACACTGCAGTTGTGGAGACTCCGCGAAGCCCCTCATCCGCCCTGCGGGCACCTTCTCCCCGCCTGCGCGGGGAGAAGGCAATACTGACGGCGCTGCTCCTGGCCGGCGCCACGTCGGCGCAGGCGCAAGGCGTGCGCATCATCAATCCGCATTCCTTCTATCCCGAGGGGCCGCACTGGGCCGACGGCACGCTGTACTACGCCGAGATGACGCAGGATCGCGTCATGACCTGGGATGGCACCACCAACCGCCCGTTCTGGCACGCCACCGGCTGCGGGCCGACGGCCGTCGTCAAGACGGAGCGCGGCACGTTCTACGTCTTCTGCCACCTCGGCCAGCGCGCCCACGAGGTCAGCGCCATGGGCCGCACGATGCGCACCATCGAGGCGGATGCGGCCGGCGAGCCGATCGGCAATCCCAACGAGGCGGTGCTCGACGGCGAGGGCGGCGTCTACTTCACCTCGTCGGGTCCATTCGGGCCGGGCGCGCCGGCGCTGGGCCGCCTGTTCCACATCGCGCGCGACGGCACCTTCCGCAAGGTCGCCGACCGCATCCACTACGCCAACGGCCTGGCGATGACACCGGACCGCAGGAGCGTGGTGGTAAGCGCCCATCTGGAGCGCAAGCTGTGGCGCTTTCCCGTGGTGGCGCCCGGCAGGCTGGGCGAGCGCGAGCTGTTCCTCGACCTCGACGCGGCGCTGGGCCCCTCGCCGTCGAAGCCGGCGTGGTATGTCGGGCCCGACGGGCTGCTGTTCGATCCGGCGGGCAACCTCTATGTCTGCGAGTACGGCGCCGGCCGGGTGCTGATCTTCGACAGGGACCACCGGCTGCGGAAGGTCATTCCCTTGCCGCAATCGCCGTTCGTCAATGCCGCCAGCTTCGGCCACACGGCCGACGTGCTCTATGTCGCCGCCGCCGACACCAACTCGGTCGGTCAGCTGCCGGGCAAGGTCTACGAGATCACGCGGCCGCTGGAGTAGGGTAACGTCAAAGTGTGCGACGATCCTGTTGTGACTGCGTTAGAGCGATCGACCTACACTGTCATCCCGAGCGCAGCGAGGGATCTTTGCACGTCGGCAAGATCCCTCGCTGCGCTCGGGATGACGGAAAGAAGAGGCCTATGAACGAACTCAGCACGATCCGGCGCGTGGTTGTCTATCTCGGCGTCCTGGTGTCGGGGACCGTGACGATGGCGCTTGAGATGACCATCGGCCGCACGCTCACGCCCTATCTCGGCGGCACCATCTACACGTGGGGCGCGCTGATCTCGGTGTTCCTGATCGGCATGACCCTGGGCTACTTCGCCGGCGGACGCTACGCCGACCGCGCCGGCACGGTGCATTTCGTCGGCGCGCTGTTCATCACCGCGGCCGGCCTGATCCTGCTGGTGCCGACCTTCAGCGAGGGCGTGATCAACACCATCCTCGACCATGTCGAGGACATGCGCGCCGCGGCCCTGCTGGCCTGCCTGGCCTTCGCCTTCCTGCCGGCGATCGCGCTGGCTGCCGTCTCGCCGCTCAGCCTGCGCCTGGTGCTGCGCGAGGCCGGGCAGTCCGGCACCGAGTCGGGGCGCATCTCGGGTCTGGCGACCCTGGGAAGCATCGCCGGCACGCTGGGCACCAGCTTCTTCCTGATCCCGTCGATGGGCACCCAGATGATCTATTTCGGGCTCTGCATCGTGGCCGTCGCGATGGCGGTGGTGGTGATGGGCGTGGTGTTCTTCGATCGCCCGGCGCGCGCCGCCGGACGCGCGCTGGTGCTGGCGCTGGTCGGCTCGACCCTGCTGCTGGCGTTCAATCCGCCGTCGCCGGCCACGGCGCAGCCGATGCGCGTGCTCAAGGAAGGCCTGATCGAGCGCGCCGAGTCCGAGTACAACACGATCTTCATCGAGAAGAGCGGCGACCAGCTCTACATGGCCTTCGGCTATCGCCGCAACCGCTACATCGAATCGGTGCTCGACCTGAAGGATCCCGACGCGCTGCCGGTGGTCTACACGCGCTACATGGGCGCCGCGATGATGTATCCGCCGCAGGGCGTGAAGAACGTGGCGCTGGTCGGGCTGGGCGGCGGGCGCACGATCTCCTACCTGGTGAAGTCGATGCCCGACATGTACGCCGAGGTGGCCGAGCTCGACGGCGAGGTGATCCGCCTGGCGCGCAAGTACTTCCGCATCGAGGAGGGCGAGCGGTTCAAGGTCTTTGAGCGCGACGGCCGGGTCTTCCTGGCGCAGAGCAAGTCGGAGTTCGACGTCGTGCTGGTCGACGCCTATCGCGGCCCCTTCGTGCCCTTCCACCTGACGACGGTGGAGTTCTACCAGACCATCAAGCGCCGCCTGCGGCCGGGCGGCGTGGTGGCGCAGAACGTCGAGCCGACGACGCTGTTCTTCGACAGCGCCTACGTCACGATGAAGGCGGTCTTCGCCCATGTCGACGCCTACCAGGCCGACGGCAACGTGGTGCTGATCGGCTACGACGGGCCGGCACTCGGCAAGGAGCAGCTCACCGAGCGCGCCAAGGCGCTGCAGTCCAAGTACAAGTTCCGCTACGACATGAACACGCTGCTCGAGAAGCGCCAGACCACGGTCGAGGTCAGCAAGGGCCAGGTGCTGACCGACGACTTTGCGCCGGTCGAGATGCTCAAGACCATCGGCCGCCACAACCAGCGCAAGCCGGAATAGTCTGTGGGGCCGCCGGCGTCGATCGATGACGCCGCGCGGTTGGTCTACGCCGTCGACGATCGCACAGACGGCCTGCTGGCGATCTGTGGCGTCAGCGACGACTCCGGCACGCGGCATTTGATCGAGACTCGACCGAGGCCATGCGCCTCCACGGCCGTGGTCGTACCCTGATCGATGGTCGCGAGACGCTGTTCGTTGGTTGACTGCGCTGCGACTTTCACCGGCTCGGCAATCGTCAGTGGGTCTCGATCTCCAGCCATGCCTTCGAGAAGGCACCGACCTTCATGTCCTTCACGTCGATATAGACATAGTAGGCGCCGACGTCGGCCCACCACCAATTCATGGCGCCGTCGGATGCGATCTGGAACAACAGCAGTTGTCTGGTTGGACCGACAGGGGCGTGTGACTGAATTCCGTCCTGATATCCGCCCATGCGGTGTGGTTGATTGTTGACGAGGCAGCGCCAATAGGGTTCGAACATCGATAGGACGGAAGGCGGAATCAGCTTTCTGAGGCGGGCGTCGACATAGTAGTCGGCAATGAGCTGGAAAATTCCCGTCGAGAAGCCAAAGCCTGTGTCGTCGTACGCCGCGGCATAGGCCTCGACCAAGGTGACGTAGCCGTAGTCGTTACCCTTTCTGATCTTGTCAGTGGTCCAGAAACTGAAGGTGTCACGTCGGAGGCGGTCCTTGAGCGCTTGCCATACCGCACCGGGCATTGGGGTGTCGAGATCATGGGCCAGAACGGAGCTACGCTCGTGAGCGACGCGCTCGCGGGCTGATTCTTGCCAAGCAAGAAAGCGCCAGCGGTTCTCCCGGAGATGCTCGATAATTGCGTCTGGCGTGGGATTGCGCTCAAGGAATTCGGCCAACGCGGCGCGTCGCGCTTTGATGTCCTCTGCCGCGACGAGCAGGCTGTTGCGGTGCTCGCGCGCGTCGCCGCCCGGCGGTTCAGGGCCTTCGAGCAACGCGCGATGCGCATCGAACCACTCGGCAAACCTTTCATCGAACTCAAGCAGGATGGTACCGATATAGCCTGGGCGGCGCAGCCGGGAGAGAATGCTATCGGTCAGGTTCGGCCGGCGAGGGTGCTTGCCGAGGCGGCTTTCCAGGGTGTTCAAGACATAGAGCGCGCCTCGCCAAGTGAAGGGCTCCGGTTCACGCGGCGCTCCGTGGGCGATGATCTGCCCTTTGTGCAGGAACATCTCGAGTTCCGAGGGGGCAGACATCATTCGGTCGAGGCCGTCGGACTCATCGTTGGCTACAACAACAAGGTCCACTGGCCAGCGCCGCCAGGTCGATGGGATGTCCGCCGGCGAACGATAGTAGTCGTAGTCGGTCGAAGAGTGCTGACCGTCGTCCATAGGACCAAGATCATCCGGCGCGGCACGCTCGGGTCCGAGCGTTCGGATGTGCATCACGCGCAGGGCATCGGGTCCAAGCGGCTCGAAGTGATTCGGATCGATGAATAGCAGCAGCCATCCGTGACGCGGCCCCAGCCCGCCCCAGAGCTCTGCCGGCAGGTCGGCGCAGGCGATCTGGGCCATGAAATGCAAGGGGCGTTCGCCCCTCTCCGGATACTCGGTCGAGATCGACCGTGGCCACGCGACATGCGCGGGCATCATCGGCAGGCCGCCGAGCCACGATCGTGGCGCTTCGGAGCGGGGCGGAACCTGTCGCCTCAGGACAACAGAGACGCTCTCGGTTACGCGCGGCTGTTCGTCAGACGGCGTCTCTTCGGATGAGGCCATGTCGAGCTGAATACCGAGAACACCATGGAATATCTACCAACCTAAGCGTGTACGCCCGGCCGTAACCCGCAGCGCCGGGCGCTCCATCGGGTCGGTGTCGTAGACCTCGACCTCTTTGCGCCATGGCGCAGGCGATCCAGGGAACCGCGCGGGCGTCATGTGGTTCACCCGGGAGGGACTCCAGCACCGGGAGCGCACAGCCATGGCACGCACGGTCGGCGACTTCGTTCTCTCGCGTCTGCAGGAATGGGGCGTGCGGCGCCTCTTCGGCTACCCCGGGGACGGCATCAACGGCATCATCGCGGCGCTGGGCCGTGATGAGCACATCGAGTTCGTGCAATCGCGCCACGAGGAGGAATCGGCGTTCATGGCGTCCGGCCATGCGCGCTTCACCGGCGAGGTCGGCGTCTGCCTCGCCACCTCGGGGCCCGGCGCGATCCACCTGCTCAACGGCCTGTACGACGCCAAGATGGACCGCCAGCCGGTGGTGGCGATCGTCGGCCAGACGGTCCGGGCGGCGCTGGGCGGCTCCTACCAGCAGGAGGTCGACCTGCCGGCGCTGTTCAAGGACGTCGCCGGCGAGTTCGTCCAGATGTGCAGCACGCCGGCGCAGGCGCGTCACCTGATCGACCGCGCCATGCGCACCGCCAAGGCGCTGCGCTGCGTCACCGTGGTGATCTTCCCCAACGACGTGCAGGAGGCCGACGCGGTCGAGACGCCCGAGCACGCGCACGGCACGGTGCATACCGGCATCGACTTCACCCGGCCGCAGGTCGTGCCCGCTGATGCCGATCTCGACCGCGCCGCCGCCATTCTCAACGAGGCCAGGCGCGTGGCCATCCTCGTCGGCGCGGGTGCCGCCAATGCCGAGCAGGAGGTGCTGGAGATTGCCGCGAAGCTCGACGCCGGCATCGCCAAGGCGCTGCTGGGCAAGATGGTGCTGCCCGACAGCCTCGCCTTCGTCACCGGCCAGATCGGGCTGCTCGGCACCAAGGCGTCGTACAAGCTGATGAGCGAGTGCGATGCGCTGCTGATGATCGGCTCGTCCTTCCCGTACAGCGAATACCTGCCCAAGGAGGGCAAGGCCAAGGCGGTGCAGATCGACCTCGATCCGCGCATGCTCAGCCTGCGCTATCCCATGGATGTGGCGCTGGTCGGCGACGCGGCGCTGACGTTGCGCGCGCTGCTGCCGCGTATCGACGCGCGCGGCGCCGATGGCTGGCGTGGCACGGTCGAGAGCAACGTGCGGGAGGAGCTGGAGGAGCTCGACGCGCGCGCCCATCTGCCCGCCGATCCGGTGAATCCCGAGCTGCTGTACTGGGAGCTGTCGAGCCGCGCGCCATCCGACGCGCTGTTCGCCGTCGACACCGGCATGTCGACCACCTTCTTCGCCCGCGCCGTCAAGGCGAGGACGGGCATGAAGATGGCGGTGTCGGGCAGCCTGGCCACCATGGGACCGGCGATCTCCTACGCCATCGCCGCGAAATTCGCCTTTCCCGAGCGGCCGGCCTTCGCGCTGGTCGGCGACGGGGCGATGCAGATGCTGGGCATGAACGGGCTGATCACCGTCAGCAAGTACTGGCGGCAATGGCGCGATCCGCGCTTCGTCGTGATCGTGCTCAACAACCGCGACCTCAACATGGTGACCTGGGAGCTGCGCGGCATGGGCGGCTCACCCAAGGTGTCCGAGACGCAGGACATACCCGATGTCGACTATGCGCGCTTCGCCGAGCTGGTGGGCTTTCGCGGCCTGACCATCGAGACGCCCGACGACGTCGTACCGGCGCTCGAGGCGGCGCTGAGGGAGGCCAGGCCGGTGCTGATCGACTTCCATGCCGATCCCAACGTCGTGGCGCTGCCGCCGCACGTGCCCTTCGAGCAGACCAAGAACTTCTTCGCCGCCCTGGTCAGGGGCGATCCCGACCGCCCGGCGATCCTGCGGCAGCTCTATCGCCAGATGACGGCGTGAGCGCGCGATGAGCGGCCGGTGCCAGTGCGGCCACATCGCCTTCGAGGTCGAGGGCGTCGCGCGCGACGTGCATTACTGCCATTGCGGCATGTGCCGGCGGGCCGTGGGCAACGCCTTCGCCACCCTGGCGTGGTTCCACGCGTCGCAGATCCGCTGGCGCGCCGCCGAGCCCGCCAGCTACCGTTCCTCGCCGATCGCGCGCCGCGGCTTCTGCGATCGCTGCGGCAGCCCGGTCTATCTCGCCTATGACCGCAGCCGGCAGATCGCGCTGATGGTGGGGCTGTTCGATCGCCCGCAGTCGCTGGTTCCCACGCACCACTACGGTGTGCAGGGGCGGCTGCCCTGGGTCGATATCGGCGCGCAGCTGCCGGCGCACCCGACCGCGGCCAATCCGCGACCGCGCGACTGAGGCGGCGCATCGGCGCCGGAACGGAACTCGGGTAGTGGCCGTCAGCCCCGTCTTCGCGCGCGCTCGGCGGCGCGCAGCGCGTGGCCTTCGCGACGTGCGATGGTGGCGGCGATCGCGGCGCGATCCTGGATGAAGCGGCGCTGCAGCAGCGCGCTGTTGGCCAGCAGGCGCTCGGCCTGCTCGGTGGGCTTGCCAAGCCGGCGCAGGGTGGCCAGCACGCGCTTCTGCATCTCGATGGCACGTTCGCCGCGCGCGATCTGGCGATCGATCGCCTTCAGCTGCTCGGGTCCGAAATCGCCTCTCATGCGCCTGCAACGCACCGTCCGTGGCGCCGTTGCGTTGACCGGGGGGCTGCGCGCCCCGATCCGACTTCGCAACCCGGTAGGGGCAACCCGGTAGGGCAAGGGACGTTCAGTGCTCTGTGCGCCTGCAGGGGACCCCATGTTCCAGACCCGGATGCTGCATGTCTTCCGCACCGGCGGCGATCCCGGCAGCCGGCTCGCCGTTGTGATCGGTGCCACCGGCGGCTTGGCGCTCGAGCAGGCAGGCCGACTGGCCGATGCCGGCTTCGACCTGGTGATCGCCGGGCCGACATCCGACATCTTCCTTGCCGGCTCGACCCTGACGCGCAACGCCAACCGGGTGACGGCGCTCACCTTCGAGTCGGCGTCGATCGACGATGCCGAGAGGCTCCTCGATGTCGTCGGCGATCGCGCCGTCGAGATGCTGCTGATCCACGGCGACGGCGACGCCTCGGGCACGCGCCACCTGATCGAGACGATGACGGAGACCATGCGGCTGAGCGGCCGCGGCCGGATCCTGGTCGACGGCAGCGAGACCTTCTGCGTCGTCTGATTGCCGCCGGCTACGCCGCCTTCGCCAGCTCGGCGTCCTTCTCGAAGACGCGCTTCAACGCCGGCCGCTCCATCAGGCGCCGGCCGTACTCCTCGAATTCCCTGCGCGGCGGGATCTGCTTGATCATCGTGCCCCATTGGATGTTGGAGCCGATGATCACGTCGGCGGCGGTGAAGGTCTCGCCGAGAATCCACGGACCCTCGGAGACCGCCTCGGCGACCACGTCCATCGTCGTCTCGAAGCTGCCGTAGCCCAGCTGGCCCGGTTCGACCCCGGTGCGCTTGGTCATGCGATCGATGATCGCCGGCTCCATGCAGCTGGGGCCGAAGAACATCCAGCGCAGATAGGGGCCGCGGCGCGGATCGCCGAGAGCGGGTGCGAGATGCGCCTTGGGATAGGCGTCGGCGAGATAGGCGCAGATCGCCGCCGCCTCGGTGATCACCACGCCCTTGTGGGTGATCGCCGGCACCTTGCCCATGGGATTGACCGCGAGATAGCGCGGCGCCTTGTGCTCGTTCTTCTTCAGGTTCAGCACATGCATGTCGAAGGGCTGGCCGAGCTCCTCCAGCATCCACTGCACGATGATCGAGCGCGACTGGGGCGCATGGTAGAAGACGATGTCGTTGGCCATCGGATCCTCCCGTTGCCGCATGGGTTGGCCTTCCGCTCCCTCTCCCCGCGTGCGGGGAGAGGGTTGGGGTGAGGGGCTGCCTGGAGTGGCGCACCACCATCGTGCGCAACCTCAATCGACCCCTCACCCCGACCCTCTCCCCGCAAGCGGGGAGAGGGAGTGACTGCCATCGCTCGGGAGATAGGTACCTCAGCGCTTGAGCGCCAGTGTGATTCCGTCGCCCAGCGGCACCAGCGCCAGGTCGATGCGCGGATCGCCGTGCAGCCTGGCGTTCAGGGCCTGCAGAGCGCGCGTGTCCTCGGAACTGCTCTCGCCCTCGGCGACGCGGCCGTTCCACAGCACGTTGTCGAACATCATCAGCCCGCCGGTGCGCAGCAGCTCCAGGCAGCGCTCGTAGTAGCCGTCGTAATTGGGCTTGTCGGCGTCGATGAAGGCCATGTCGAAGGCGCCGGCCCCGCCATCGCGCAGCAGGGCATCGAGCGTGTCGATCGCCGGGCCGATGCGCAGGTCGATCTTGTGCTCGATCCCGGCCTCGCGCCAGTAGCGCCGGCCGATCGCGGTCCATTCCTCGCTGACGTCGCAGGCGATCAGCCTGCCGTCCGCCGGCAGCGCCTCGGCGACGCAGAGCGCCGAATAGCCGGTGAACACGCCGATCTCCAGCGCGCGCCTGGCGCCGATGGCGCGCGTCATCAGCGCCATGAACTGCCCCTGGTCGGCGGCGACCTGCATGAGGCCCCAGGGCAGCCGCATGGTCTCCTCGCGCAGGCGCTTCTTCAGCTCGCTGTCGCGCAGCCAGTTGGCGGTGGCGTAGTCGTCGAGCGCGCCGGTGAGCAGGGTACGTTTGGCCATACGCGGACTCTCTTGTCTTCGGGCCGCGCCGCTCCAGCGGCGCTCTTGCAACGGATGAACGAAACGCGCCGCTGGAGCGGCGCGGCCCAAAGAACATGACAGGGCGCCGCCTGTGCCGCTAGCATCCGCGCGCCTGCAAGGACCGGGGGAGCACATGGCCGAGACGCTGACCGACATCGAGATCGCCCGCCGGGCTTCGCCGCGGCCGATCCGCGAGGTCGCCGCGAAGCTCGGCATTCCCGAGACCGCGCTGGAGCCCTATGGCCGCACCAAGGCCAAAATCGACCTCGCCGCCATGCCCGACCTCGCCGCGCGCAAGCCCGGCAAGCTGATCCTGGTCACCGCGATCAACCCGACGGCGGCGGGCGAGGGCAAGACGACCACGACCATCGGCCTGGGCGATGCGCTCAACCGCATCGGCAGGAAGACGGCCATCGCCCTGCGCGAGCCGTCGCTGGGTCCGTGCTTCGGCCAGAAGGGCGGCGCCACCGGCGGCGGCTATGCCCAGGTGGTGCCGATGGCCGAGATCAACCTGCATTTCACCGGCGACTTCCACGCCGTCACCACGGCGCACAACCTGCTCGCCGCGATGCTCGACAACCACATCTACTGGGGCAACGCGCTGGGCATCGACTCGCGCCGCGTCTACTGGCCGCGCGTCATGGACATGAACGACCGCGCGCTGCGCGACATGGTGATCAGCCTGGGCGGCGTCGCCAACGGCTTCCCGCGCCAGAGCCGCTTCGACATCACCACGGCCTCGGAGGTGATGGCGATCCTGTGCATGGCGCGCGACCTGTCGGACCTCGAGGCGCGGCTCTCGCACATCGTCGTGGCCGAGACGCGCGAGGGCAGGCCGGTCACCGCCGCCGACCTCAAGGCGGCGCCGGCGATGGCGGCGATCCTCAAGGAGGCGGTGAAGCCCAACCTGGTGCAGACGCTGGAGGGCAATCCGGTGCTGGTGCATGGCGGGCCCTTCGCCAACATCGCGCATGGCTGCAACTCGGCGATCGCCACGACGGCGGCGCTGCGCCTGGCCGACTACACCGTCACCGAGGCCGGCTTCGGCGCCGACCTGGGCGCCGAGAAGTTCCTCGACATCAAGTGCCGCGCCGCCGGGCTGAGCCCCGACCTCGCCGTCGTCGTCGCCACCGTGCGGGCGCTCAAGCTGCACGGCGGTGCCGACGCCAGGGCGCTGGGCAGCGAGGATGTCGGCGCCGTCGGGCGCGGCATCGCCAATCTGCTGCGCCATGTCGAGAACCTGGCCAAGTTCGGCCTGCCGGTGCTGGTGGCGATCAACCGTTTCACCTCGGATACGCCGGCCGAGCTGGCGCTGGTCGAGAGCGCCTGCGCGAAGGCCGGCGCGCGCGCGATCCTGTGCGAGCACTGGGCGCATGGCGGCGCCGGCGCCGAGGCGCTGGCGCGCGAGGCGGTGGCGGTGATCGAGGCCGGCCGCGCCCGCTTCAAGCCGCTCTACGAAGACGGCGTGTCGATCCTGTCGAAGATCGAGACCATCGCCATGGAGATCTACCGCGCCGGCTCGATCGTGCCGACCGAAGCCGTGCGCCGGCGCGCCAAGGCGCTGGAGGATGCCGGCTACGGCAAGCTGCCGGTGTGCATCGCCAAGACGCAGTACAGCTTCTCGGCCGATCCGGCGCTGAAGGGCGCGCCCGCGGGCCACGCGCTGCCGATCCGCGAGCTGCGCCTGAGCGCCGGCGCCGGCTTCGTCGTCGCCATGGCCGGCGAGATCATGAGCATGCCCGGCCTGCCGCGCGTGCCGGCGGCGGAGAAGATCCACCTGCTCGCCGACGGCGAGATCGACGGCATATTTTGAGTCCTTCCCCCGGAGGGGGAAGGTGCCCGAAGGGCGGAAGGGGGATGTCGAAGACGGACATCGGTTTCGTTGAGGCATCCCCCATCCGGCGCTGCGCGCCACCTTCCCCCTCCGGGGGAAGGTAGAGGAGAGTCAATGTCCATCACCACCATCTACCGCGCGCGCCGCATCCTGACCATGAACCCGGCCAATCCCGAGGCCACGCACGTCGCGGTGCGCGACGGGCGCATCCTCGGGGCCGGGCCGCTCGAGGATCTGGCGGGCTGGGGCGAGCACACGCTCGATGAGCGCTTCGCCGACAAGGTGCTGATGCCGGGCTTCGTCGAGGGGCACAGTCACGCGTATGAGGGTGGTGTCTGGGCGTATCCCTATGTCGGGTATTTCGATCGCCTCGCGCCCGACGGCACGCGGCACAGGGGGCTGAAGAACATCGAGGAGGTCACGGCGCGGCTGGGCGAGATCGAGAAGACGCTGCCCAAGGACGGCAAGCCGCTGATGGCCTGGGGCTTCGATCCGATCTATTTCGGCGGACGGCGCATGGAGCTCGACGACCTCGACAAGGTCACCACCGAGCGGCCGGTGCTGGTGATCCACTCCAACTTCCATGTGCTCAACGTCAATTCGCCGGTGCTGCGGCTGGCCAATATCGACCGGCGCAGCAACGTGCACGGCGTGGTCAAGGATTGGGGCGGCGAGCCCACCGGCGAGCTGCAGGAGATGACCGCGAAGTACATGGCCTACCGCGCCAGCGGCATCAACATCGCCGCCGTGCTGTCGGACGAGGAAGCGGTCTGGCGCTTCGCGCGTGTGGCGCAGCTGTCAGGCGTGACCACCGCGACCGACCTGCACAACGAGCTGCCCGACAGCACGGTCGAGGGCTACCTGCGCGCCTCGGCCAGCGCCGAGTTTCCCATCCGCCTGCTGCCGGCGTTTGGCGCCGCCTCGGTGCCGCCGGAGCAGGGCGTGGCGCGCATCAAGGGGCTGATGGCGCGCAACAACGAGAGGCTGCGCTTCGGCCTGATCAAGATCGTCACCGACGGCTCGATCCAGGGCCTGTCGGCGCGCATGCTGTGGCCGGGCTATTACGACGGCACGCCCAACGGCGTGTGGAACATCGGGCCGCAGGATATCGAGCGCATCCTCGGCGCCTATCATCGCGCCGGCTTCCAGGTGCACATCCACACCAATGGCGACGAGGCCTCGGAGGTGGCGCTCAACGCCATCGAGAGCGTCACGACGCAGATGCCCAGACCCGATCACCGCCACGTGCTGCAGCATTGCCAGATGGCGCCGGCGGCGCAGTTCCGCCGCATGAAGGCGCTGGGCGTCGGCGTCAACCTGTTCGCCAACCACATCTACTACTGGGGCGACATCCACTACGCCAAGACGTTGGGACCGGAGCGCGCCGAGCGCATGGATGCCTGCGCCACCGCGCTGTCGAGCGGCGTGCCCTTCGCCATCCATTGCGACGCGCCGGTGACGCCGATCGGGCCGCTGTTCACCGCCTGGTGCGCGGTCAACCGGCTCACCGCGTCGGGCCGCGTGCTGGGCGCGCGCGAGCGCATCGCGGTGACCGACGCGCTGCGCGCCGTCACCCTGGGCGCGGCGTGGACGCTGCGGCTCGACGAGGAGATCGGCAGCATCGAGACCGGCAAGCGCGCCGACTTCGCGGTGCTGAACGACGATCCGCTGTCCGTGCCGCCGGAGGCGCTGAAGGACGTCGGCGTCTGGGGCACGGTGCTGGGCGGCAAGGTCTTCGAGGCGCCGCGCCAGTGAGCGATGGCCGCCTGCCGGTCAGCGTGATCGGCGGCTTCCTCGGGTCGGGCAAGACGACCCTGCTCAACCGCCTGCTGTGCGAGCGCACGGGGCGGCGCTTTGCCGTTCTGGTCAACGATTTCGGCGAGATCGACATCGATTCGCGTCTGATCGTGCGGCACGACGGGCGCACCATCACGCTGGCCAATGGCTGCCTGTGCTGCTCGATCGGTGATTCCCTCATCACCGCCCTCATCGAGATCGCCCAGCGCCGCGCCGAATTCGACCACATGGCGATCGAGACCAGCGGCATCGCCGACCCGGCGCGCGTCGCCGACGTCATCCGCATCGAGCCCGGTTTCGCGCTCGACGGCGTCATCGTGCTGGCCGACGCCGCGGCGATCCGCGACCACCTCGCCGACCGCTATGTCGCCGACAGCGCCCGCCGCCAGCTCGAGGGCGCCGACCTGATCGTGCTCAACAAGCTCGACCTGGTCGACGATCCCGCGCCGGTGCGCGCGCTCCTGCCGCCGGGCCGTCCCGTCCTGCCGGCCTGCCATGCCGACGTGCCGCTCGACCTGCTGTTCGGCCTGGCGCCGCAGGGCTCGCCCGCGCCGCCCTCGCACGACATCGCGCTGCGTCGCTGGCACTTCACATCGCGCACCCCGCTCGACCGCGCCGCTCTCGAAGGCGCGCTGGCCGCCCTGCCGGCCTCGGTCATCCGCGTCAAAGGCATCGTCGACCTCGCCGAACCGCGGCAGACCATCGTGCAGCGCGTCGGCCGGCGGCTCAGCCTCGAGCCCGGCGCGCCGTGGGGACTGGTCTTCCGCCGCAGCGACATCGTCATGCTCGGCACCCCCGACATGCCGCCGGACACGGACCTCGCAGCCGTGCTCGACGCGTGCCGCACGCGTCACGGACAGGACCCAGCGAAGGAAAGCTGAGCTTTCGCGCGGCCGGGGCAAGGCGAAGGGAAGGGGAAGGGAGGTTCCGACTTCGTCGGCCGCGCTGGCGCGCGGCGCTTTGGATGCTTGAAGAGAATCAGGAGGGCCTGTTCATCGGGGTGGCCGAGGGCAAATGGGGGCCGCGACGGGCCCGCCATCGGCTCTGTTCATCGGGTCCCGTCAGGCCTCGTTGCAGCAATCATCGTGGCCAGCGAGAAAATCGGCGCCGGGGTTGGGCTGTCGGCGCACCGCTCCCGTGCGGGAACGGCCTGGGCATGGTTGTAGCGCCCAAACCGTCGGCGCCCACGATGAGCGGCGCGCGACGGCGTATCCTGAGACTTCACGGATCGTGATCCGGACTCGTCGGCCCCGCGAACGGCGTCACTGACGCTGGCGGTCCCCGGCTCGGCGTCCGTGCGCCCTCTCGATCAGGGCCACGGCGGCGGTTGTCGTCGGCCGGTATATGCACGCCTCCCGTGGCGCCATCCCACCCGTGCTGACGAGACGGTAGTAATTTTCTATTTTCGCGAAGGATTGTCAACCGCGCTAGTTGGGTTGCCAAGCGTAGCGGCGCAGGGCGGCAAGGGTGACGACCTGCAGGGTGGCGGCGTGCGTCGCCTCCAGCACCACATAGGGCGCGTGGCCGGCATCGAGCGCCTCCTTCCAGCGCGCCGCGCACAGGCACCAGCGATCGCCCGGCTTCAGCCCGGGGAAGCCGTAGTCGGGCAGCGGCGTGGACAGATCGTTGCCGGCGGCGCGGGAGAAGGTGAGGAACTCCGCGGTCATGATCGCGCACACGGTATGGAGGCCGCGATCCTCCTCGCCGGTGTTGCAGCAGGCGTCGCGGTAGAAGCCGGTCAGCGGCTCGGTGGAGCAGGGCCTGAGCGGCCCGCCCAGCACGTTGATCGCGGGCCGGCGGCCGGGTTCCTGGGCCTGGTCGAACATGGCGGGCCTCGATGGCTCACGGGGGTGAAACCAACTTATCCCTTCCGGGGTTGCGCCGTCGCTGATAAAACCCCCGCGCATCAAGGGTTTCCGGAGTGTCCGGGGCATCGGGGCGTAGCTCAGCCTGGTAGAGCGCTTGCCTTGGGCGCAAGAGGCCGTCGGTTCGAATCCGGCCGCCCCGACCACTGCCCCGGACCTGGAAGACGCGGCGAGGGATTGGGGTCGATGCTGGTCAGGATCTTCAGGCCGACGAAGACGGCGATGCAGTCCGGTGTCGGCAACACCCGGGAGTGGGTGATCGAGAGCGAGCCCACCCGCAAGGAGATCGACCCGCTGATGGGCTGGACCAGCTCGCGCGATACCATGGCCCAGGTGCGGCTGTACTTCGCCAGCAGGGAAGAGGCGATCGCGCACGCCGAGAAGCAGGGCTGGCAGTACACCGTCGACGAGCCCAAGGTGCGCGCCGTCCGGCCCAAGGCCTACGCCGACAATTTCGCCTACACCCGCGTCGGCCGCTGGACCCATTGAGGCGCCCGTAGCTCAGGGGATGAGAGCAACCGCCTTCTAAGCGGTAGGTCGCTGGTTCGAATCCAGCCGGGCGCGCCAAATACCGCCGAATCTGCGATTTCCAGCGAGTCGCTACGCCGGGCCTCGTCAAAGAAAATCGTTGTCGCAAGAGGGGCGGTGTTCGGTGACATTCAGCGTTCGCATCCGTGGGTGCTCTTCTACAAGCAGCACTGCGACGGCAAACCAGCGCCGGTATCGGTCAACCAGCTGCTGTCTGATGCAGGTTCTCGAGAACCCGGCGAAGTGTCGCGACCGCAATGCTCCGTGTCCGCTTCGGATTCCGCGATTCGGCGATTGAGAGCGCCGTCTCGTTGAGTGCACCGCTGATAAAGGTCGTCAACGCGCCGGCGTCGATGCGCACGATTTCTCCAGCGCGCATCGCCGCCTCGAGGCCGGTCCGCAACGATCGGCCGCCAATCTCATTGTCGATCGCCCGCCATACGGTCCAGCCCAAGACGCTCGGCGCGTCCGTCAGTACGATCCGCGCTACACCCTCCTTCAGAACGATTTCAAGAAAGGCTTCGCACCCCTTCAGAATTCCTTCGAAGTAAGTTGGCGAACCCTTCGCGATCTGGTCGACGTGCGCGACTATCTCCCGTTGGACGTCCTCGACCACCGCTCGGAATAACCCCCGCTTGTCACCGTAGTGGTGGTAGATCGAACCCTTGGTTACCGATGCCGCAGCGGCGATCGTGTCTAACGAGGCCTGCTCGTATCCGTATTTGGCAAACATCTCGCGCGCGGCGCCCAGCAAAGCGGCTTGCGTCAATTCCGACCATTCCGCGTTTGTCTTTGAGCGTGCCGTGGATTTCACTTCGGATGAGCCCGGGTGCGCTCGGATCGCGGTCTCCTGGCTGTCTGCTCGTCCGCCGCGATACGCAGTTGCCGTTTGTCCTCGGAAGTCAGGGCAGACCAGTGGATTCCTCGCAGAGCACCCTCCAGCGAGTACAGATAGTAGCACCGCGGAAGGCGCTTGCCGGCGCGTTCACAGAGAAGGCGGTAGGCATTGGCCGGGCCGATGCGCGCAAGCTGGCGGATGGAAACAATCCCGCTTTCGCGAAGCCGTGACACGATCTTGATGCCAAGGTTGGGCAGTCCCGCGAAAGGTTCCGACTTCACGTTCACGGCGGCGTCCCAGCATACGAGTTTGCGTATTCGGCGGTCGGCTCGATCATCATTACGACGTCGACGAGGAATCCGGCGGGATCTACTGCAAAGAAGTGACGTTGCCCCCATGGTTCATCGCGCGGACCACCCAGCAGCTTCACGTTGGATTTGCAGAGTGCTTCGAACGCTTTGCCGACGTCATCGACTTGCATCGTTACGATGGCGGCACCATTCGGTTGCTGTTGAGGGAAAGGAATACTTGCATGGCCTGCCGCGACCAATCCGAGTTGGAGCAAAGGCAGCTGAGGATGCGCCAAATGTACATACCAATCGGCGACGAAGACGGCTTGCAGGCCGAAGTGATCCTCATAGAAAGATCGCGACGCCGACAACTGGCCTGTGGCCAAAACCTGGAAGATTCCCGTAAGTCGCATCTATGTTTCACACTTTAAGTATGTAACATAGGTCAAGGCCCTACGCTCGCCCTCCCGTCCGCGGAGCCTAAGCCGCCATCACAGGCATCGTAGCGGGGCCTCGCAAGCCATCGTGTTTTCGGCGCGAATCTCGTTGAATATGCTCCAGAATCATAGGGTCGCGGCGGACACGCAATTATCGGTTTCATCCACGCTGGGGCGCTGACGACTGTGAACGCTCCCTACGGAGCGGGCCTTTCCGCGCGCCAGCTTGCGGCGAAGATTGGCGATCTCTCCAGTGCGGCCACCTGCGACGCCGCCGTCTTCGCGTTCTTCTCGGAAGTCAGCCCTGCGACGCACGCCGCCTTCATCGAGGAAATGGGTGTGGACAAGGTCTCGGCCCGCGATGTCGCGTGCCGTTTCGCGCTGATTGCGGACATCCATCTCCCAATCGCCGCGTGAGCAACTGACGGTGCGCCGAGCAGACCAGTGGCGGCTGCTGTTCGGCGTAGCGATCGACATCATCGCCAAGGCAACGCGAACGAGGATCGCACACCAAGGTTCGGGCAGTCGCTGTCAGCCGCGCCGTGCGAACTGCTCGACGTTGTTGACCAGGATGACGTCGCGGCCGAGCCAGCGAATGCTCCAGTGGATGCGCGCGGGCCCGATCGTCCACTGGTAGGTCATGGTCAACACCCCGCCGGTGGACGTCGCGTTCCACGTGCAGGTGCCCGCGACATTGACGGTGCCGCTTGCCGAGCATGCGCCGTTTGGCTGGACCAGGATGAAGTCGCCGCTGTTCATGCCCTGCCAGAGGCCGATCGGCGCCGGCGAGCCCTGCGCAAGAGCAGACGTCGCCACTGTTAGTTGCGCGATCAAGAATCCGACCAGCATCCGCATGGCCTTCTCCCCCCGATCCATTTTGGCTATCAAGTCATACGTCCCGGGCGGTGTCCACCGCGCGCGGTGCTATCGGCCATCCCGCTGCGCCTGATACGCCTCCGTCACGGTGATCGAATGCGGCCTGTCGCCGCCGCTTGTCCTGATCCAGCCGAGATCGGCGGCGACACTCACGACCCGGTCGATCACATCGCGATCTTCCACGCCGAGGCGGTCGGCCACGGCCTGAATGCTGGTACCCTGCGTCGGGGAGTCTCCGGTGACCTCGCAGGCCGCTGCCATGAAGGCGCGCACCAGGTGGTCGGCTTCGTCGAAATGCGCTTGGGTGCGGCGGCGCGGCATTTCGATCAAACGCGATGGGAGAGGCGAAGTTGTCCCCGAAACACTCCGCTTTATCCACCGGCGCGGTGGAACCTTGGGCGGATGAAAGCGTTTCGGGCCGCCGCGGCTGTCTTACCCGGAACGGCCATAGGCCGTGCGCGCCGTCTCCGGCGTGATCACGCCCTGGTCGAGATCGCGCGCGATGGCGTCCGGCGCGCGTCGGTCGGGCTGGCCGAAGCCGCCGGCGCCCGGCGTGACGACGGCGAACCACTGGCCGGCCTTGAGCACCGCGCTGTCGCGCTCGAAGGTGACGCCGGGGCCGGCCTCGATGCCGCCATGCGCGCCCGGGCCGCCGCCGAACAGGCCCCAGCTGCGGGAGCGCTGGCGCGAGACGTCGACGCGCACGCGGCAATCCTCGTCGGCGCGGTAGACGCGGCGCAGCCCCATGCCGCCGCGGTACTGGCCGACGCCGCCCGAATCGGCGACCAGCTCGTAGCGCAGCAGGGTCAGGGGATACTCGATCTCCAGCGCCTCGACCGGCAGGTTGGAGGTGTTGGTGGTGTGCACATGCACGCCGTCGAGGCCGTCCTTCTGCGCGCGCGCGCCGCTGCCGCCGCCCATGGTCTCGAGATAGACCCAGAGCGAGCCGCCGTCCTTGCGCTGGCCGATGAAGTAGGCCACCGAGCAGGCTGAGTTCGAGCAGGCCGTCACGCGCTCGGGCACGGCCTGCGCCAGGGCGCCGAGGATGAGGTCGGCGACGCGCTGGCAGGTCTGCACGCGGCCGTTCACGGCGGCGGGATGGGTGCAGTTGAGGATGCTGCCCTCGCGCGCGGCGACGCTCAGCGGTCGTGCCAGCCCGGCGTTGGGCGGGATGCTGGGATCGAGCACCGACTTCACGATGTAGTAGGTGGTCGCCAGCAGCGCCGTGTACGTCATGTTGATGCCGGCGCGCACCTGGTCGGGCGCGTCGAAGGAGAGGCTCATGCTGTCGCCCTCGACCGTCACCTCGACCGACAGCGGCAGGGTCGAGGCGACTTCCTCGTTGTCGAACACGTCCTCGAAGCGCCACGTGCCGTCCGGCATGGCGGCGATGCCGGCGCGCATCTTGCGCTCGGCGTAGTCCATCAGCGCCTCGCCGGCGCCCAGCACCGTGGCGACGCCGTAGCGCGCGCACAGCGCCTGGAAGCGCTGCACGCCCACGCGATTGGCCGCCATCTGCGCACGCAGATCGGAGAGGCGCTCGCGCGGCACCTGGCAGTTGAGCAGGATCAGGTCGAGCACGTCGCGCTGCAGCTCGCCGGCGCGGTAGAGGCGCACCGGCGGGATGCGCAGCCCCTCCTGGTAGATATGGGCGTGGCCGCGGTCGGCGAAGTCGGCGTGGTGCGCCAGGTTCACCGTCCAGGCGACGATGCGGCCGTCGATGAAGATCGGCTCGGCCAGGACGATGTCGGGCAGGTGCGTGCCGCCGCCCTCGTAGGCGTCGTTGCCGATGAAGGCGTCGCCCGGCCGCATGTCCTCGACGCGGAAGCGCTTCATGATGTGCGGCACCAGCCCGATGAAGCTGCCGAGATGGATCGGGATGTGCTCGGCCTGGCAGAGTGTCTCGCCCGCGGCGTTGAACAGCGCCGTCGAGCAGTCGCGGCGCTCCTTGATGTTGGTGGAGTAGGAGGCGCGGATCAGCGCCTCGCCGGTCTCCTCGACGATCGAGCCCATGGCGGCGCCGATGACCTCGATCGTGATCGGATCGAGGTTGGACGCGGCGGCGACCTGTGGCGCCTGGCTCATGGGGCCTCCAGGATCAGGTTGAGGTAGGCATCGACGCGCGCCGTCATGCCGGGCGGCACGAGGGTGGTGGCGTCCATCTGCTCGATGATGGCGGGGCCGGTGAAGCGGTTGCCGGGCTCGAGCGCGTCGCGCGCGTAGATCGGCGTGGTCACGAAGTCGCGGGCCTCGGGCAGCCACACCGGCCGTTGACCAATGATGGCGCCCGATGCGTCGGGACCGGACTCGGGATGAGCGCGCAGATCGGCCTTGCGCACCAGGCCGGTCGCCTCGAGTCGCAGGGTGACGATCTGCACCGTCTCGTCCTCGGCCACGAAGCCGTAGCGCTGGCGATGCGTCTCGGCGAAGTCCCGGGCCAGTGCCGCGAGGGTCGCGGCGGTGACCGGGCCCTCGGGCAGCGGCACGGCGAGTTCGTAGTTCTGGCCGTGATAGCGCATATCGGCGGTGCGCTTCAGCCGCCGTTCCTGCGCGGGGATGCCCTCATGCGCGAACCATTGCTCGGCCCGCGCGCGCAGCCCCTCGAAGGCGCCGGCCACGTCCGCGGTCGAGCTCTCGGTCGCCGGCATCAGTCGTGTGGCGGCGAAGTCGGCGCGCAGGTCGGTGAGCAGCAGGCCCATGGCGCAGAGGATGCCCGGATTGCGCGGCACCAGCACGCGCTTCATGTCGAGCTCCCGGGCCAGCCGCGCGGCGTGCAGCGGACCGGCGCCGCCGAAGGCCATCAGGGTGTAGTCGCGCGGATCGTGGCCGCGCTGGATCGAGATGACGCGGATGGCGCGCGCCATGTTGGCGGTGACGACCGAGAGCACGCCCTGCGCCGTTTCCATCAGGCCGAGACCGAGCCTGTCGGCCAGCCGGCCGATGGCGGCCCGGGCGAGATCCTGGCGGATCTTCATGCGCCCGCCCAGGAGATGCTCGGGGTTCAGCGTCTGCAGGACGACGTTGGCGTCGGTCGTGGCCGGTTCCGAATTGCCGCGGTCGTAGCAGACCGGGCCCGGATCGGCGCCGCAGGAGCGCGGCCCCACCTTCAGCAGGCCGCCGGCGTCGATATGGGCGATCGAGCCGCCGCCGGCGCCCACGGTGTGGATGTCGAGCATCGGTGCCTTGATCGGATAGCCGTGCACGCTGGCTTCGCTGGCGAGCTTGCAGTGCCCGCCCTGCAGCAGCGCCACGTCGGTCGAGGTGCCGCCCATGTCGAAGGTGATGACATCCGCGAAGCCGGCGAGCGCGCCGATCGCCTGTGCGCCGACCACGCCGGTCGAGGGGCCAGAGAGCACCGCGCGCACCGGCATGTCGGCCGCCGTGGCGAAGCCGATGACGCCGCCGTTGGACTGGGTCAGGTGCGGCGTCGCCGTCATGCCGAGCGACTGCAGCCGCGGCGTCAGGCGCTCGATGTAGCTCCTCATGACGGGACCGAGATAGGCGTTCAGCACCACCGTCGAGAGCCGCTCGAACTCGCGGAACTCCGGCGCAATCTCGTGGCCCGCCGAGATGAAGACCTCGGGCATCTGCTCGCGCAGGATCTCGACCGCACGCTTCTCGTGTTCGGGCCGGATGAAGCCGTAGAGGAAGGAGACGGCGATGGCCTTCACGCCGGCGGCCGCCAGCGCCCGGGCGGCTTCGCGCATCCGGGCCTCGTCGAGCGGCGTGTCGACCTCGCCGGTGTGGCGCACGCGCTCGGGCACTTCCTGCCGCAGGTCGCGCGGCACCAGGACGGGCGGCTTGTCGGCCTGCATGTCGTAGAGGTCGGGCCGCTTCTGGCGGCCGATCTCCAGGAGGTCGCGGAAGCCGTCGGTGGTGACCAGGCCGGTCTTCACGCCGCGATGCTGGATCAGCGCGTTGGTCGCCACCGTCGTGCCATGGCCGAAATACCCGACCGGCGCGCCCGGCCTGTCGCCGGCTTCGGGCGCCACGCGGCGCATGGCTTCTTCCACGCCCTGGGCGATGCCGCGCGAGGGATCATCCGGCGTCGACGGAACCTTCCAGACCTCGACGCGGCCCCGTTCCTCGTCGAACAGGCAGACATCGGTGAAGGTTCCACCCGAATCCACGCCGACACGCCATCGCGACATCCAGGACCTCCTTGAAGGTTCGGCGATGAATTCAGTGTCGCTTCCATGGGGCCGGCAAGTGAAATCTCCCGAACCGATTGCAATATGAGAGCGGCCGATCTACCTGCGACCGATTGCGCAACGCAACCAGGGGAAGAGGGCATGGCCAGGCTCGTGTTCGGCATGAACCAGTCGCTGGACGGCTACGTCGATCACACGGCGTTCGGGCCGAGCCCGGCGCTCTTCCGCCACTTCATCGAGGAGGCGCAGCGGCAGGCGGGCAGCGTCTACGGCCGCCAGATGTACGAGATCATGCGCTACTGGGACGAGGATCATCCCGAATGGGATGCGGACGAGCGGGCCTTCGCCGCGGCGTGGCGCAAGCAGCCGAAATGGGTCGTCTCGCGTTCGCTGAACTCGGTCGGCCCCAATGCCAGGCTGGTCGGGGACGATCTCGAGGGTGCGATCCGCGGGCTGAAGGCCGCGCATGACGGGGAGATCGAAGTGGCCGGCCCGGGCCTGGCGCGAAGCCTCGGCGAGCTGGGCCTGATCGACGAGTATCGAATCTACCTGCACCCCGTCGTGCTGGGTCACGGCAAACCGTATTTCGTCGGACCGCGGCCGCCGCTGCGACTGATGACTCACGATCGGATCGGCGAGGATGTGATCAGGTTGACCTACATCCCTGTCTGATCTCGCGACGTGGCGGATGAACCGCGCTCGCCGATCTTGCAACGATGCTTGCATTCACGACTGACGTCGCGGCCCCGGAACTGTCCGGATGAAACGACGTTTGCCTGGGATCTTCCAGGGAAGCGTCATGCACAATCGGCAGCTCACGCGCGATGCGATCGCCAGGACCGGAATGCTCATCCGCAAGCCGGTCGAGCATGTCTTCGAAGCGATCGTGAATCCGGAGATCACGACGAAGTTCTGGTTCAGCAAGGGCAGTGATCGACTCGGGGCCGGCAGGCCGGTCAGGTGGGAATGGGAGAGCCACGACGTCTCCATCGAGGTGACGCCGAAGGTCGTGGAGGCCAACACGCGCGTGGTGATCGAATGGCCTGGCTACAGCGGCCCGACGACCGTGGAATGGACCTTCCAACCCATTCCCGGCGGCGCGACCTTCGTGCGTGTGCAGGAAGCCGGATGGACGGGAGACGCCGACGCGCTCCTGCGCTACGTCGCCGATTCCACGCAAGGCTTCACGCTGATGCTCGCGGGCCTGAAGGCTTGGCTGGAGCACGGCATCCAGTTGAACCTGACGCTGGATCGCTATCCGAAGGGAATCGAAGATCAGCAGCTTGAGTGAGGCCGAGCGCGGAGGAAGTGATGGATGGCAAGCTCGTTGCGCCGAGGTTGAGCGATCGACCGCATGACACGCGGGTCGAGCGCGTCATGCGCGCCTCACCGCAGGCGCTCTACGAGAGCTTCACGACGGGATGGCAGGGCTGGTTCGCCCTCGAAGGCGCGCTCATCGCCGATCCTGTGGTGAACGGCCAGTTGTTCTTCGTGGTCGAGCATGAGGGCAAGCGCCATCCGCACTATGGGCGCTTTCTTGCGCTGGAGCCTGCCCGCAAGGTCGAGCTGACCTGGCTCACGGGCAGGGACGGCACGCTGGGCGCGGAAACCGTGCTCTCGGTCGTCCTCGAGCCCCGAGCGGGAGGATGCGCGCTGACGCTTTCACACCGTGGCTTCTACGATCAGGAGCAGGCGGACCATCACGGCAGGTCCTGGGAGCGGATTCTTGCCGGTCTCGACCAGCGCCTGACGGGCTGACGAAGACCGGCATCGCGAAACCCATGCGCCACTGAACAAGAACGCGCTTGGCGGACTCGTGCCACGTCGCCCGGCTTCGCGATCATTGTTGAAATCCTACATCGTATGTCTACATCGTACATATGACCAACCCGTCGCGAAGTGGTTCACGCACCATGGTCACAATCCTGTCCGTCACAGCGCTGCTCCTGGTCGCTGTGACGATGGGGCTCTCGCTGGCCCACGCGCTGGAGTTTCCCGGCAAGCTGCGGCTCGACGAGTCCACCTACCGGGCTGTTCAGGCGATCTACTATCCCGGCTTCACCATCGGCGGCCTCATTGGCGAGTTCGGCGGGATGCTGGCGCTCGTCGCGCTGCTCATCCTGGTGCCCACGGCCGGCGAGCGATTCTGGTGGATTGTGGCCGCGCTCGGATTGCTGGTCGTCGGCCATGCCACGTACTGGATTGTCACCCACCCGGTCAACGCGGCCTGGCTGAAGGACACGGAACTCGCCGGCATGAGCAGGATGTTCTTTGGACTGTTCTCGGCGCCGGACGCCGACTGGAAGCACATGCGAAGCGTCTGGGAGTATTCCCACGTGGCGCGCGCGGGCCTGCACATGCTCGGCTTTCTGTTCATGACGATGGCCCTGATACGCTGAGGAGCAGGCGCGAGTGGCAGCTCTCTACAAACCCGGGAAGAGCGGCGCCGGGGCTTCGCGGCGCAAGTCCCGCGATCTGACGCGCGACAGGGTCGTGGGCGTCGCGTTGGCGCTGATCGACAGGAGTGGCGCCGATGCCATCACCATGCGCGGCGTGGCCCAGGCCGTCGGCGTCACGCCGATGGCGCTCTACAACCATTTCAGCAGCAAGCGCGACCTTCTTTCCGCCATCGCGGAGAAGGTCATCGGCGCCGCCCGGTTCGACGGGCATCACGCGCAATGGCGCGATCAGATCGGGTACTGCTTCGACGTGCTGCGCGGGTTGTGCCTGCGGCATCCCGGGCTGCCGCGGCTTCTCGAGTTCGAGGGGGCGGCGCCGGCCAGCGTCTTCGCACCGATGGAGGTCACCTTGCGCGCCCTGCGCCAGGCCGGCCTCGACGACGTGGACAGCGTGCGGACCTACTTCCTGCTGACCGGCTTCACGCTCGCGCAGGCGGCCTATCAGACCAGGCCGATCCCGGACCTCCAACCTTCCGAGAGGATCCGCACCGAGCGCATCGCGGGCCGCGGCTACACGGCCACCGAGCGCCTTGAGCTGCCCGCGACATGGGATTTCGACGCGAGCTTCGCCTTCGGCATGTCGCTGATCCTCAACGGCGTCGAGGCAACCGTTGCCGCTCGCCGCGGCAAGGCCGCTGCAAGGCGAGGCCGCTGAACACATCGAGCCAAGGCGGTGCCAATCCGTTGTGGCGCAATTCGTCACCGGCCGTGTTCGACTATCAGGTCAAGCTGATAGGAGAACAGTTGCGACATATGTTGGCGGGCGGCCGGCGGTACCTGCTGGATCTTCGGCTTGACCCTGGTCCATATCACCCCGACTTTGGCCGTGGCAGCGTCGCCGCTGGCGGCGGCGAGCACACAGCGGATCACGTCTGCGTCCGTATGTGGATCGAGGGCAGACTTGTGGCCGGCCACACGGTGCCGGGAATCCGCATAATTCGGATAGGGCACCGGTACCGGGCCAGCCGGCGGTCGCGTCGGCGTACTCTGCCTCGAGCTTGCGGCGGCCGCGAGCCGCCAGAAACTCGCGGCCTGAGCGCCGGCCAGACCCAATGCCACTTCAATGTCGCGCTTCAGAGCTGCGGCGTGCATCTGGCTTGTCCCGAGTGAACGGACAACGAAGGGTTATCACAGGCGTCGCCCGGTGGAAACCCGCAGGGCCCGGCGTGCTGACTCCCGGTGCGCCGCGAGTTGGCCGCTCAGCCTCCGGCGGCGGCCTTGCGTCGCGCCAGGCTTTCGGGCGGCCACAGGCTGTTCATGTCGTAGAACACCTCGAAGGCCGGCGCGCCGCCTTCGAGGTTGACCCAGGGCTGCTTCGACCGCGTGAAGATGTGCGCGTGCGGCGCGACCGACGAGGCATCGTCCAGCGTGCCGACGCGTACGAAGCTCAGATATCCGCGCCGGCCGTAGTCGCTCCACACCGCCGTATGGCAGGCGGGGCAGCGATAGATGTCGTGCGGCCGGCCGCTCTCGGACGGACCGTCGGTGCGCTGCGGCGTCCCGGCGAGGATCTCGATGCGGTCGGTCTCGATCAGCGCGTTGACCACGAAGGCGCTGCCGGTCAGGCGCTGGCACTGCGTGCAGTGGCAGCAATTCACGAACATCGGCGGCGCGGTCAGGCGATAGCGCATCGCCCCGCAGCTGCAGCCGCCCGTCAGGCCTTCCGTCATCGCCGTCTCCTCAGCCACGCGTCATGTGTATCACGATGCCGGCGATGGCGCCGATGAACAGCACCAGGCAGGCGAGCGCCTGGATGAGGAAGCCCGGCACGCGCCCTTCCACCGCCTTGCTGTAGCCGGCGTAGTACCATAGCCGCCCGACGATCCAGGCGAGCCCGACCGTCGCGGCCGCGAGGTCGCTGAGGTAGACCGCGCTGAGCCACAGCGGCACCAGGAACAGCGGCAGCCACTCCAGCGTGTTGAGATGCGCGCGCACGACGCGTTCGAAGTCGGCGTTGCCGGTCATCGCCGGATGCTTGACGCCGAACTTGCCGCGCGCGACGGCGACCCGCGTCGCCAGGAAGAAGTACAACGCCATGGCGAGCAGCGTGACGATGGCGGTCCAGTACGGCATGAGGCCTCCCTTTGCGGCAGAGCCATTCTAGCCGCTGGCGCGCGGGAGGGCTCAAGTCCGATCAGGCGGTCTGTGCGGCCGCTCCGGGCGAGCGCCGCGCCAGACGACGGGCGTCGAGACTGAAGCGTCCGGCGCCCGCCGCCACGACCTGGAGCAGGCCGCCGGCGATGGCGAGGTTCTTGATGAAATGGATCGCGTGGTTCTGGTCGGAGAAATCGCGGTGGAACAGCAGCGCGGCCGCGACGGTGAAGAGCGCAAGCGCCGCCGCGACCGGACGGGTCTGGAAGCCGACGATGAGCAGCAGGCCGCCGCCGATCTCGAGGGCGAGCGTGGCGGCATACACGACATCGGCAAACGGCAAGCCCGCCGACGCGATGTAGGCGGTGGTCGCATCATAGGCGCCGAGCTTGGACAGGCCGCTGACGAGGAACAGGGCGGCGAGCAGGACGCGGCCGGCAACGAGCATGAAAGACCTCGACAGTTGCTGGGTTGAGCAGGCTGTCGGGAACTACGATCTCTTTGGTCGGTCCACTAGGCTCGCCGTCCCGGACGCGGTGTGGCCGAAGCCGGAACGCTCGCCGTAGTGCTCGAGCATGATGTCGATCAGCACGCGCACCTTGCGCGGCGGAAAGTCGCCGGCTGGGCGCACGACGTAGATCCCTGCCTCCGGCGTCGAGTATTCGGTCAGCAGCGGTGCAAGCGCCCCCGATGCGAGATGCGTCGCGATCAGGAATTCGGGCAGGGCGGCGACGCCGAGACCCGCCAGTGCCGCCGACAGCAGGGCCTCGCCGTTGTCCGCCTTGAAGCGGCCGCGTGGATGCACGGTGGTCGCCTTGCCGCGGATGGTGAGCCGCCAGGATTCCGTGCCCTGCAGCAGGCATTCGTGATTCATCAGCTCGTCGGGCGTACGCGGCGCGCCGTGCGCGGCGATATAGGCCGGGCTTGCGACCAGTCGGCCGGATATCGCGCGGATGCGCTTCGCCACCAGGCTCGAGTCGGGCAGATAGCCGATACGGATCGCCGCGTCGAAGCCCTCCGCGACGAGATCGGCGAACCGGTCGCCATAGGCCGCATGGACCTGCAGCCGTGGATGGCGACGGGCGAGCTCGGCCAGCACCGGCGCGACCAGCGCCGGCCCGCCGGACAGCGGTGCCGCGACGCGCAGAAGCCCGCGCAGCGCGCCCTGCGGTGCCATGGCCTGCTGCGCCGCCTCGAGCTCGCTCATGATGCGCTGGGCATGATCGCGAAACGTCGCGCCAGCTTCCGTCAGCGCCGCACCCCGCGTGGTGCGCGACAGCAACTGACTGCCCAGTGCCTCCTCAAGCCGCGCCAGCTGTCGGCTCACGACCGATTTCGACACGCCCAGCCGCCGCGCCGCCGTCGAGATGCCGCCGCCATGGGCGATCTCGAGGAAGGTCCTGAGGTCTTCGATCTCCATCGGCGTTCCATTCTCGGCAACGGTGCATCGCCATTTCGCAGTCTACGGGTGCGCCAGGTGGAACGCCATCATGGCCGGCATGAAGGAGATCGCCATGACCATCGCTACCGCCCTTGCCCCTGCCATGCCGCCGCGCACCGCGCCGCGCCCCATCGTCCACCGCACGCGCGGCCGCGGCCACGGGCCGATCGTGCGGCTGATGAGCCCGTCGGATCTCGGCGAGATCCTCAAGCCCTTCGTGTTTCTCGATCTCTTCGAAGCCGACATGGGCGGGATGCGCATGGGGCTGCATCCACACTCCGGCATCGCCACCATCACCGTGTTCACCGCCGGGGACGTGCGGTTCGAGGATCCCGAGGCGGGCGAGGGAAGCATCGCCTATGGCGGCGTCGAATGGATGCGCGCCGGCGGCGGCGTGTGGCACGGCAAGGAACTCTCGCCCGGCACTTCGTCGCGCGCGCAGGGCTTCCAGCTCTGGGTGGCATTGCCGCCCGAGCTCGAGAACGGACCGTCGGAAAGCCAGTATATCGAAGCCGCCGCGATGAGGCGGGCGGGGCCGGCGCACGTCATCGTCGGCAACTACCAGGGCGTGAGCAGCCCGGTACGCGCGCCCGAGGGCTTCAACTATCTGCTGGTCACGCTGAAGCCCGGCACGACGTGGACCTATCAGCCGCCCGAGGGACACAGCATCGCCTGGCTGGCGGTCGCGCAAGGCGCGCTCGACACCGGCGAGCGCCTGTCGGCCGGCGACATGGCGGTGTTCGAGCGCGGCGAGGCCGCGATACGGCTGAGCGCGACCGGCGAGACGGCGACCATCTTCGTGCTGGGTTCCGCCGTGCCCCATCCGCACGCGCTGCATCTCGGCTACTACTCGGTGCACAGCTCCGCCGAGGCGCTGGCCCTGGGTGAGCAGCGCATCGCCGAACTCGGCAGGAAGCTCGAGGCGGCGGGCGATCGCCGGACCCGGTCAGGCTCGATACCCGTGTTTCGATAGGTCCGGCGCCGATAAGCCGGCGGCAGGATCACGGCCGAGCGTCTGCGTCGCGGACATGGCATGGCCCGGCGGCCGCCGCCGGTGGCATGATGCTGACGCCATGCTGTCAGCAGGCTTGCGCCAGCATCGCGCGAAAAGGGCGAGGGGAGGGTTTGCCTGCATGCCGCATGATCCGCATCTGGCCGAGACGATGCGCAAGGCGCTGTGCAGGCGGCGCGGCGTGACCGAGAAGAAGATGTTCGGCGGCTATTGCTGGCTGCTGAACGGCCACATGATCGCCGGCGTGGAGGTCGGCCGCTACATGTTCCGCGTCGGCAAGGCGCAGGAGGCCGAGGCGCTGGCGCGGCCCGGCGCGGCACCGATCATCTTCAGCGGGCGGCGCATGGGCGGCCTGGTCTGGGTCGACGCCGATGCCTGCGGCGGCGGACGCCTGGCCGAATGGATCGAGCTGGCGGCGACATTCGCTCGCGGCCTGCCGCCGAAATGAGCGCCGGCAAGAACAAGGTGGAGGAGGCCTTCGCGGGCTTCCCGCGCGATGCCCAGGTTTTCCTCGGCGCGCTGCGCGACAACAACACGCGCGAGTGGTTCACCGCCAGCCGCGCGCGCTACGAAACGGCGATCAAGGCGCCGGGCGAGGCCTTCGTCGCGGCGCTCGGGCCGCTTCTGACGGCGCGGCTCGGCGCGCCGCTGACCGGCAAGATCTTCCGCGTCCACCGCGACGTGCGCTTCTCCCGGGACAAGTCGCCCTACAACGCGCACCTGCACGTGGCGTTCCTGGCCGGTACGGCCGGTGGGTCGGGCTTCTATATGGGGCTCGAGCCCGAGCGGCTGGTGCTGGGCGCCGGCGTGTTCGAGCTCTCGGGCGCAGCCCTCGACAGCCTGCGCCGCGCGATCGCCGCGGCAAGCGGCGCACGTCTCGAAGCCATTCTCGAGCGCCTCGCGGCGGCCGGGCTGCGGCTCGAGGGCGCGGCGCTCAAGCGGGTCCCAGCGCCCTACGAGGCGAGCCACAAGCGCGCCGGCCTGCTGCGCCGCAAGGGTCTCACGATGTGGCGCGACATCACCGAGCCGAGGCTGATCTGCAGCCCCGCCATCGTCGCCGAATGCCTGGCCACCTTCGAGTCGCTCGTGCCGCTGCACCGCTGGCTACAGGCGGCGCTCGGCCTCGGGCGCAGCGCGCGCTGACGGCACGTCCTCGAGCGGCACGCCGCGCTCCTCGCGCTGCCACGCCGTCCTGAGCGCCTCGGGCGACATCGGGTGGCGCTCGTCGAGGAACGCCACGTCCTCGATGCGATCGGTGCGGAAGTGGCGGAAGGCGTTGCGCAATTCGCACCAGGCGACGAGCAGGCGCACGGTCTGGAAATAGGCGACGGAGATCGGCCAGACGGTGCGCTCGGACGTGCGGCCGCCGCGGTCGCTGTACCGCAGGCGCAGCTTGGCGCGATCGCGGATGGCCGAGCGGATGCGACCCAGGTCGAGCAGGTCGGGCTCCGGCGGCACGATGCTGGGCGCGCTGACCACGGCCTGCAGGATCATTGGCCGCAGGCGTTCGGGCACCACATCGCGGATCTTGGCGATCAGATCGCGCGCGCCGCGCGCCAGCGCCGGATCGCCGCGGTCGGCCACCCATTGCGCGCCCAGCACCGCCGCCTCGATCTCGTCGGGCGTGAGCATCAGCGGCGGCATGTCGTAGCCGGCCTCCAGCACGTAGCCGATGCCGGCCTCGCCGCGGATCGGCACGCGCTGGCCGATCAGGTCGGCGATGTCGCGGTAGATCGTCCGGGGCGTGGTCTCCATCTCCCGCGCGAGGTCGCCGGCGGTGACCGGCTGGCTCGCCCCGCGCAGGATCTGGATGATCTGAAAGAGCCGGTCGGCGCGTCGCAAGGTCCTGTTCCTCCGGAACAGGACGCTAGCATGAAGCCGCGGCCCGGCGCGTCCGCGCCGCGCAGGGACTCAGGCCGCCTGCGCGGCGGCCAATGGCCGGCACGCCGCCTGCACGCCGTCGATGGCATCGACGCGCGCGAGCCACGCCCTGATGGCAGGCTGGTCAGGCACCGCCTTCGCCATGGCGAGCTGGGTGAGGTTGGAGCCCACCGACAGGTCGGCGATGGTCGGCGCGTCGCCGACCAGGAAGGCGTTGGCCTCCAACGCCGCCGACAGGATCGGCGCGAGTTCGGCGATGCGCGCCTCGCCGCGGGCGATCGCCTGCTGGTCGCCCTTCGGCCCCATGAACACCTTGTTGAAGACGATGTCGACGACGCCCGGCGCCAGGCGGCTCTGGTTCCAGTCGAGCCATTGCTCGACGAGGGCGCGGCGCGCCGGGTCCTTCGGGTACCAGTCGCCGAGGCCGTGCCTGTCACAGAGGTAGCGCAGCACCGCGTTGGATTCGAAGAGCTTCAGCGCGCCGTCGAGGAAGGTCGGCACCTGGTGGTTGGGGTTGATCGCCAGGTAGGTCGGCGACATGTGCTCGCCCTTCTCCAGGGCGACGTGGCGCGCTTCGTAGGGAATGCCGGCCTGCTCCAGAAGCGCCACGATGCGCCGGGCATGCTGGGAGTAGGGGTTGTGATAGAGGACGTACATTGCGGGCTCCTGTCCATGCGTCGCCCGCCGTATAGCAACAGCCTGCTGACAGCATGGCTTCAGGATCGTCGAGGGTGCACCGCAGCAGGCGCGTAGTACCGCGCCGTCCGTCACCAGAAAATCGTGTGATTCAAGCCCTTTGGCGCTGTGCGTTAAAGCAGCGCTGATTGAGATTGGCGCGCATCGCGTCGTCGGCCGTGAGGCGACGGGCTTCCGCCGGCGAGTGGCCGCGGGCCAGCAATTCCATCTCGATGTCCCAGAAATCCTCGCAGCGGCCCGAGTCCGCCAGCGTCAACGCGATCTCCCGCAACTTGCCGTCCATCGCATACCCCTCGGACATGCCATTGCCCAGTCGATACCGGTGGCATGGAACTACAGGGGCGAGTGAACAGCTGTTAAATGGGAGGGTCGGGGGCGCGAAAGTAGCGTTAAATCAAATGTCTGCAGACCGTCTTTGGATATCCGTGGGCGAATTTCCCTTCACGTCGGCGGGAATTGTGTCGCCGGTAACAGCCAGGCCCGGGCTGTCCCCCTAGCGTGCGGGCCATCCTCAGGACGGAGCCCGCCATGAACAGTCGCAAGGTCACGATCGCCCCGGAAGTCACGCTGGATTGGCTCGAGGGGGGCGATCCGTCCGGCCAGCCGGTGCTGCTGCTGCATGGCTATACCGACTCGCTTCACTCCTACCGGCCGCTGCTCGCCATGCCGCCGGCCGGCTTGCGCCTGATCGCGCTCTCCCATCGCGGCCATGGCGATTCCGACAAGCCGGCCTCGCGCTACGACGCGGCCGAGCTGGCCGACGACGTCGCGCGCTTCATGGATGCGCTGGGCATCGCCCGGGCGGTGCTGTTCGGGCATTCGATGAGCAGCCAGGTCGCCCAGCGTTTGGCCGCCCATCATCCCGGGCGCACCCAGGCGCTGATCCTGATGGGCGCCTTCACGACCCTGAAGGGCCACACCGAGATCGAGGCCCTGCGTCAGGGCGTCGAGGCGCTGGACGATCCCGTCGATCCGGCCTTCGTGCGCGACTTCCAGCAAGGCACGCTCGCCCGGCCGGTGCCGTCATGGTTCTTCGAGACCATCGTCGGCGAGAGCCTGAAGGTGCCGGCGCATGTCTGGCGCTCGGCGCTCGCCGCGCAGATGGCGGAGGACAGTGCGGACTATCTCCCGGCGATCGGCGCACCGACCCTGGTGCTGTGGGGCGACCAGGACGGCGTCGCCCTGCGTCCCCAGCAGCAGCTGCTCGCTTCGGGGATCGCCGACGTCAGGCTGAAGGTCTACCGCGGCGTCGGCCACAGCCCGCACTGGGAGGACCCGCACCGGGTCGCGGCCGACATCGAGGCGTTCCTGCGCGAACGCCTTGGCGTGACTCAAACGCGCGCCGCCTGACGTTTGGTGGCGCCGACGAGGTCGAAGTCGCCACCGAGCACGGCGCTCAGCCGGCCCGAGCGCCAATTGGCCACGTCGCGCACGATGGGGGCCGGCCGTTCGCGATAGCGTCGCACGATCGTGGTCGATGCCGGTGAGGCGGCGAGCAGGCGGTGCGCGACCGCGTATGCGTCCGACGCGGAAAAGTCCGCCTGCGATGGACCGCCGACGGCGCCGACGCGTGCCACGACGCGCGTCGTACCGCCCTGACCGTGCTCGTCCTCGAAGACGTGCAAGCCGCACTCCGTCGCCAGCACGTGGAAGGCGCCGAACCCGCTGATGTGCAGGATCGGCAGGCCGGTCCCGCCCGACGGCAGCAGCTCCCGCAGCTTCAGGCGGCGCTTCTCGGCCCACTGTCGATACATGACATTCAGTCGCTGGCACCAGGCCGTCGCCTGCCGGCCGTCGTCGCCGGCATCGAGGATCGGCTCGATGCGCAGCAGCGCGTCGACCGGCGCGTCCGTGCGGAAGTCGGCCAAGCCCTGGGCGACGTTCCACAGCTGCAGCGCCAGCCGCCCGCCGAGCTCGCGGGCGGCGCGCGCTTCGCGTCCCCTGGTCGCCTCGTAGCGCCGCAACAGGCCCTCCGCCGTGCGCGCCGCCTCGGCGATGCGATCGGCCAGCTCCATGCGCGAGAACGTGCAATGCCGGTCGGTGCGCTGCCAGATGTCCGGATCGGCCAGTGCCTGGCGCAGTTCGTCGACCTGCGCGTGCCAGGCCTCGCCGGCGATCTCGGCTTCGATCTGCCGCCAATGGGCGGCGAGCGAGGCGCGCTCTTCCGCGGTACCCAGCGGACGCAGGATGATCGCCGGCAGCGAGCGCTCGGCCTCCTCGCCGTCCTCCGGCGGCGCGGGCTCGGCCGCCCCTGCATCGGGGTCGACGAACTCGACCTCTATAGCCTGGCCGTTGGAGCGCACGAACAGGAACTGGTCGCCCTCGGGGAAGCGGTGCTCGACCAGGGTCGCGGCCAGCGGTGCCAGCAGATGCTGATCGATCGCCCGCTTCAGCGGGCGCGCGCCCATCTCCAGCGAAAAGCCGCGATCGAGCAGGAACTCGATGGCCGAAGCTTCCCACTCCACCGCCCAGGCGCGCTCGCGTAGACCGCGGCGCGCCTCGATGGCGGCGAGTTCCTTGTGCACGATGATGCGCATCAGCTCGCGCGAGAGCTGGCGGAAGACGATCACCTTGTCGATGCGGTTGACGAACTCCGGCCGGAAGGTGCCCTCGATGGTCTTCATCACCTGCTCGGACGTGAAGATGCCGGGATCGGGCAGGAAGCCCAGCCCGCTGCCGCGGTGCAGGGTGGCACCGAGGTTCGAGGTAAGGATGATGATGCAGTGCCGGAAGTCCGCCTCGTTGCCGCTGGCGTCGCTCAGCCTGCCGTCGTCGAACATCTGCAGAAAGAGATCCCAGCAATTCGGATGGGCCTTCTCGAACTCGTCGAGCAGCACCACCGAGAACGGCTGCTTGCGGATACGGTCGATCAGCGAGTCGCCGCCGCGATCGTCGCGGCCGATGATCTTGGCCATCGATTCGACGTTCTGAAACTCGCTCATGTCGAGCCGCACCAGCCGATCGGGCGAGCCGAACAGGAACTCGGCCGTGGTCTTGGCCAGCTCGGTCTTGCCCGTGCCCGTGGGGCCGGCGAACAGGAAAACGCCGATCGGCTTGCCGGGATCGGTCAGGCCGGCCTTCAGCATGGCGATGCGGTCGACGATGGCGCGCACTGCCTCGTCCTGACCCATCACGCGGTGGGCGAAGAACGCGCGGACAGCATCGAGATCGACACGTTGGCCGGCATTGAGAATGACCTCGGGCAGGCCCGAGATCTGTGACAGCGTGGCGACCACGCTGTCGGGACTCAGCGCAGATTCACCGGCGGCGATCGAGCGGTCGGCGGCGCGCTTGAGCAATTCGAGCGCGACGCCGGGCAGCCGGCCGGCGCCGAGATAGTGCAGCGCGAGATCCATCGCGGCGTCCACAGCCGGCGCCGGCACCGAGACTTTGCCGATGGCCGCGATGCGGGCGGCGACCTGATGGGCCAACGTCGCCGTGGCGTCGTCATCCATCGCCTGCAGCGGCACCAGCTCGATCAGTGGGCGCAGCGAGGGCCGGACCTGGAACAGGTGCGTGGCGGCAGTCTGGGCGCTCTCGCCGATGACGATCAGCTCCCCCGCGATGATCGCCGGCAGAATCTGGTCGAGGACGCTGGCGGTCTGATAGCGATGCATGCCTGCGCTCGCCATCTGCGCCATGTCGCCGACGACCCAGACGATGCGCCGCCGCGCGTGCAGCGCTTCGATCATCTTGCGCACCCGACCCTCGAGTTCGCCGATGTACGACTGGTCGGCCATGATCGTCGTGCCGCTGGCGGCGAAGACGGTCCAGCCATCATTGCGCAGCTCGGCCGAGAGCAGGCTGATGAAGGCGGTCTTGCCGACATGCGGATCGCCGCATACGAGCAACGAGCGCGGCCGCCGCTGGCGCAACGCCTGCAGCGCGCTCGCCAGCTGGACGTTCCAGCTCTGCGGCAGCACGAGCAGCTTGTCTTGTTCCGCCGGTTCCCACAGCGTGCCGACGGAGCGCAGGTATTCACGATCGACGCGCGTCTCCTGCCAGTTGCGCAGCGCCGCCAGCAACTCCGTTGCGAAAGGGTGCTGCAGGGCCTGGAGCATCCGCGCGATGGCCTCGGCTTCGAGCGGCTTCTGCCGATCGAGCGAGTCGCCGAAGACCGGTCGGTCGCCGAGCTCGGCGCTCTTGACGAGGTAATCCTGCAGCGCGCTGCGGATGGCGCTGTTGCTCTGCCACCAATCCTGCACGGCGGCGAACACCGCGCCGACAGGCGGCCGCTGAGGCAGGCTCGTGAAGTAGCGCACGGCGAAGTACACCGGGTAGGGGTAGATCTCCGTCAGGCGGCGCAGCGCGGCGTCGCACAGGCTCTGGCGGTCGGGGCGCTCGGCGAGGACGGTGAAGGCGGCGCACGCCAGCGGCCAGTTGTCGCCCAGCGCATACTGGCCGATCAGCTCGGTCGTGGCCTCGGGGCGTCGCATCGCTGCCAGCGCCGCCTTGTAACCCGGCAGATCGGCTACCTGCGACGGATGGCTGGTCGCATCGGCCGGCGCCTGCAGATCCTGGCCGATCCCGGTCAGGGCGGTGGCCAGCGGCTCCGCCGACTCGCCGGCCGTAGTTGTGGCCTCTGCCGCCGCCGTCTGCGCGCGCACCTCGGGCAGACGCAGCACGACGTAACAGACGAGGCCGCCGGCCAGTCCGCCGGCGACGATGCTCAAGACGATGGTCCACATGCTCGCTACGACCGGTGCGTGTGCAAGGGAGACATCATAGCGGCGCGCATTTAAAGCCGCATGGTTCTTGAGGATCGGGGCGCGGCGTAGTGCAAAGCCCGTTATTGTCGCCGCATGACGGTCTACATCGCTCTCCTGCGCGCGGTGAATGTCGGCGGTACCGGCCTGCTGCCGATGGCCGAGTTGCGCGCGATCTGCGAGGCGTCGGGCTTCGCGCAAGTCAGGACCTACATCGCCAGCGGCAATGTGGTCTTCAGCGCGCGGCCATCGGCGGCCAAGGTCAAGGCCCTGCTGGAAGAGCGTCTGCAGGCGCGCGCCGGCAAGCCGGTGCGCGTCGCCGTCCGGACGGCGGATGAGATGGATGCGGTGCTGAAGGCCAATCCGTTTCCCGACGCGCCGGCCAGGCGCGTCGTCGCCATCTTCCTCGACGAGGCGCCGCCTGCGGATGCGCTCAGCCGCGCGCGCGGGCGGGGCAGCGAGGAGATGCGCCTGGGCGTGCGCGAGATCTACGTGCGCTACGGCGAGGACATGGGCCGTTCGAAGCTCGACATCCCCGCGGCGCGCCCGGGCACGGCGCGCAACATGAACACGATCGCCAAACTGGTCGAAATGGCGCAGCTGCCTTGAGCAGGGAACCGGAACGAGGCCGAGTCGTTGTCCCCCTGCCATCGTGGGGGAATCGGCGTTCTTCCTCAATGGTTGCGCCCGCCGCCTTTCACTCCCCCGATTGTGGGTGGCGGGCGCATTCCGCCTAATAGTCGAGGAGGATCTTCGCCTCGCTCGGCGAGAGCGGCTCGCCGCAGGGAGCCACGCGCGCCTTGCGGCCGTTCATGAAGATGCAGCGGGCGTTGGAAGGCGGGGTGCGCAGCCGCAGATCGTTGCCGCTGCCCTTCATGTTCGCCTGCATCGCCTCGAGATCGCGGCTGAGATCGTCGAAGCCGCTGCCTTGGCAATTGACCGGGCGCTTGCGCCACGGCTCGACGTTCACACAATCCTCAAGAGCCAGACCAGCCTGCGAACCGGCGCACAGGCTCAGCGCCAACACACCAACGAAGACTTTCATCTCGCCGCTACTCTCCGGAAGGGATGAGGCTGTCTTTTAGCAGAGAGCCGCAACAGCGGCTCTGCGGCGTTGCACCACATTTGGTTCATTCTGACTGCCTTATTCCGGCATCTCAGAGCGGCAGCGCCGCCGCGACGGAGACCAGCAACAGCACGGCGAATATCACGTTGACGATGCGGTTGCTGCGCGGCCGGCGGAACAGGCCGGTGAGCGCCACGCCGGCCAGCAGCCAGGTGGCGCCCGATGCGGCGACGAGCGGCAGGAGCACCGCGATCTTGGCCGCGACGTCCAGGGCCGGCGCGCCGCGCAGCAGGGTGAAGCCGGAGAACAGCGCCGCCATCGCGGCGTAGCCCTTGGGATTGACCAGCGACAGCACCAGGCCGGTGACGAACGAAGGTCGCGGCCGTTCGGTCGAAGCCGCGCCGAGCGGCGGCGCGGTGGCAATCTGCCAGGCGAGGTGGACGAAATAGACGGCGGCGAGGATCGCCAGCACGGGCGTCGCCCCGGGGATCGCCAGCAGCAGGCCGACCACGCCGCTCGACGTGATCGCCATCACGCCCACCATGCCCAGCACGATGCCCGCGAGATAGGCCAGGCTGCGGCGTGGGCCGAAGGCGGCGGCGCAGGCGGCCAGGCTCAGCACTGCCGGGCCCGGGCTGCCGGCCAGGGCCAGGCCGGCCAGCAGGAAGCCGGGCAATTCCTCCATCTCAGGGGACTCTGATATGGATGCACATGGCCTCGCATATCGGTGTTCCTGCGCCCGGTGGTCTTGAACGTTCGTGCGGCGACTGGATCCGCGTCGCGCCGCCCGAGCCGGGGCTGGAGCGCGTCGAGGCGCGCTTCGCCGGCCATGCCTACGACCCGCACCGTCACGACACCTACGCCATCGGCTGCACGCTGGGTGGCGTGCAATCCTTCCGCTATCGCGGCAGCAGCGAGAGCAGCGTGGCCGGGCAGGTCTTCGTGCTGCATCCCGACGAGACCCATGACGGGCACGCCGGCACCGAGGATGGCTTCCGCTACCGCATTCTCTATGTCGAGCCCGGCGTCATCCGCGACGCGCTGGGCGGGGAATGCCGAACTTTGCCCTTCGTGCGCGACACGGTGTCGAGCAACCGGCGGATCGCGGGGGCCATCGCACCGGCGCTCGAAGGCCTCGACCGGCCGCTCGAGGAGTTGCGGCGCGACCAGGTGATCCTCGACCTGGCGGAAGCCCTGGCCGCCGCCGATTCGTCGCTGCGGCCCCGGCGGCTGTCGGCGCGCGACTGGCGCGCCGTCGGCCGGGCGCGCGAGATGCTCGAGGCCAATCTCACGCGCGGCGTGACCTCAGCCGAGCTGGAGGGGGCGACGGGGCAGTCGCGCTACGCATTGACCCGTCACTTCCGCGCCTGTCTTGGCACCAGCCCGTACCGCTACCTGGTGATGCGCCGTCTCGACCGCGCCCGCAGCCTGATGCGCTCGGGGGCCTCGCTGGCGCTAGCCGCAGCGGCCAGCGGCTTTGCCGATCAAAGCCATATGACGCGTCTTTTCCACCGGGCCTACGGTCTGCCGCCAGGACAATGGATTGCACTTCAAACGCATATTTCTTCGTAAAATCAAAGGACTAAGATCGTACCATCAAAGATTCATCAGAAAATCGATAAATGCCATTTACAGATGCCGATTTAGGGCGGATTATTGAAGATGTACTGTAGGGAGTAAGGCATTTGCCCAAGGCATTTTTCCTCGAGCCGGGCCTGCTCGCACGCTGTGACGGTCTTTGGTACGAGCCCGGCATTCTATTGGTCGTTGAGCCGGGCGATTGCGTGGAAATTTTCACCACGCATGACGGATCGCCGAGCGTGCGCAAGGTTCAGTATGTCTATCGCCAGCTCGATGCCAGGGAGCCGCCACCGGGACTGCGCGGCGACTGGCGCGGTCAGCGGCGCCCGGATCCCAAGCGCGCCCGAACCGGCGCGACATCGCGCAGCGCGCCGCGCACCCGACACAAGTGGGCCATCGCGCTCGCCGCCGCCTGACCTCGGCGCCAATCGCACGCGACTGTCCCGAGCGCAGCAAGGGATCCACGGCCGACGTGGATCCCTCGCTTCGCGCGGGATGACAACGGCGTTCCGGCCCGCCCGGATGTCGCCTCAGCGCGTCGACAGCAGCCGCACGGCGGGGAAGTTGCAGATATAGACGTGCGTCGCCCTGCCGGAGTCGCGCGCGGCGTCGATCTCGATGACGCGATCCTGCTGCGTGCAGGCCTTGCCGCCATTGGCCTGGGCGGTGCAGGGCAGCACGCGCGCCGCCGTCGGCTGCTCGCGGCGCGCCCGGACATCCTTCTCCGCCGCGTCCATGCATCCGCCGGGCACGCCCTGGGCGATCGCGTTGCCGCCGAAGAACGTAGCGACGATGATCGCCGCCGGTAGATGTCTCGTGCGCATGCTGTCCTCGCTGCCCGGCGGCCAGGATGCGGCGGCGCATCGTCGTTGACAATGGGAGGAGGCGATCGTGCTGGGTTTCATCGGGCTGGGCACCATGGGCGAGCCGATGTGCGCCAATCTCGCGCGCAAGAGCGGCCATCAGGTCATCGCCTTCGATCTGTCGACCGATCCGCTGGCGCGCCTGGCCGCGCATGGCGTGGGGCGCGCCGAGTCGCTCGCCGTGCTGATGCGCGCCGCCGACATCGTCTTCCTGTCGCTGCCCGGCGGCCGGGAGCTGGCGCAGGTCTGCCAAGGCGAGGGCGGCCTGCTGGCGCTGGCGCGCAGCGGCCAGACGATCGTCGATCTCGGCACCTCGCCGGTGCCGCTGTCGCGCGATCTCGCGCGACGCTTCGCCGCCCTTGGCGTCGACTATGCCGACTCACCGGTGGCGCGCACGCGCCAGGCGGCGATCGACGGCACGCTCAGCATCATGGTCGGCGGTGGCGATGCCGTGTTCGCGCGCATCGAGAAGCTGCTGCGCGCCATGGCCAGCGAGGTCAGCCATTGCGGCGAAGTCGGCGCCGGGCAGATCGCCAAGATCATGAACAACATGGTGCTGGCGCAGACCGTGGTGGCGCTGGCCGAGGCGCTCGCCATCGCGCGCAACAACGGCATGGATGGCACGCGGCTGTTCGAGACCCTGACCAGGGGCTCGGCCGACAGCTTCGCGCTGCGCAACCACGGCATGAAGGCGATGCTGCCGGGCGTATTCCCGGAGCGCGCCTTCTCGGCCGAGTACATGCTGAAGGATCTCGGCTACGCGCTCGACCTCGCCGCCTCGGGCAAGGTCGAGGCCGCGGGCGCGGCCAACGCCGCCGAGCTGATGAAGCGCGCGATCGCGCGTGGCGACGGCGCGTCCTACTGGCCGGTGATCGCGCGGACGTTCGGCCCTGTCATTCCAAGCGCGGCGAGGGATCCTGGACGATCGTAGATCCCTCGCTTCGCCCGGGATGACAGAAGATTCAACGCAGCCGGAACTGGATCGGCACGACGAACTCGAAGCTTTCGCCCGGCACGTCGGCGGGCGGCGTCGGCAGCGGCTGGGCGCGGCGCACGAGGTCGGACGCCTCGAGGTCGAGCAACTGGTGGCCCGACGGCTTCTCGATTCGCTGGGCGATCACCCCGCCGTGGCGTGTCATGGTGAAGCGCAGATAGACGATGCCTTCGTCGCCGCGATTCTGCGCCGCGCGGGGATAGCGCTTGTGGCGCGCGAGATGCGCCAGCAGCGCGCCCTTCCACGATGCCGCGGCGTGCGGGTTGGCCTGCGGCACCGCGGCCGGCGGCGTGGGCGAGGGCGCACCCGATGCGGTCGCGGCGGCCGGCGCCGGGCTGGGCGGCGCGCGCGCGGGCTGGGCGCGTTTGGTCACGACCTTCTCGGGCGGCTTCGGCGGTGGCTTCTGCACGACCTTCGGCGGCGGCGGCGTGAGGTCGACCGGCGGCGGTGGTTCGGGCGGCGGAATCTCGATTTCGATCTCGATCTTCACCTCGGGCGGCGGCTCCGGCGTCGGCAGCATGTCGAGGACCGGGTTGCGCGCCGGCGGCAGCGGCTCGGGTGCGTCAGGCTCGGGGATCAGCCTGGAGACGTCCTCGATCGAGGCCATCGGCGTGGCCGCCGGCGTCAGGTCGATCATGATCGGCGAGGCGGGCGGCGCACCCTGGTCCTCGGGCTCGGGCCAGGCGAGCAGGCCGGCGGCGATCGCGCCATGCGCCAGCAGCACCGCGACCAGGCAGGCGCCCCAGCGCATGATCGCGCGCCAGAGGCTCTCGCGCAGGTCGAGCGAGGGCGCGCCGGTCATTTTGACTTCGCCTCGCCTTCAAGGCCGACCAGGGCGATCTTCAGATAGCCCGCCTTGCGCAGATCGTTCATCAGGTCGGTGAGCTGGCCGTAGTCGATCTTGCGCGCGGCGCGGATGAAGACGCGCTGCTCGCGATCGCGCTCGGTGGCGGCGTCGAGCGCGCCGGCGAGATCGGCACGCGGCACCGCCTTCTCGCCGACGATTACCGAGAGATCTTCCTTCAGGGTCAGGAACAGCGGCTTGTCGGGTCGCGGCGTGCGGGTGGCCGTCGACACCGGCAGATCGACCGGTACGTCGACGGTGGCGAGCGGGGCGGCGACCATGAAGATGATCAGCAGCACCAGCATCACGTCGATGAAGGGCGTGACGTTGATCTCGTGGGTTTCGGCGAGATCGTCGCCATCGTCGAGCTTCGCCGCCATCGTCTACTCCGCCGCCTCGGCCAATCTCGGGTGATGGCGATCGAGATCGCGGCCGGCCAGGCGCAGCACCTCGGCCGAGCCGTCGCCCAGAAGCGCGCGATAGCCGCCGATGGCGCGCGCGAAGACGTTGTAGATCACGACGGCGGGAATGGCCGCGACCAGGCCGAGGGCGGTGGCGAGCAGCGCCTCGGCGATTCCCGGGGCGACGACGGCGAGGCTGGTGGTCTGCGCCTTCGAGATGCCGACGAAGCTGTTCATGATGCCCCAGACCGTGCCGAACAGGCCGACGAAGGGCGCGGTGGAGCCGATGGTGGCGAGCAGGCCGGTGCCGCGCGCCATGCGCCGGCCGGCGGCGGCTTCGATGCGCTCCAGGCGACCCGCGATGCGCTGCTTGATGCCCGACGCCGGAAGGTCGCCGGACAGGCGGGCCTCGTCGGTGGCGGCCCGCAGCAGGGCGGCGATGGGACTGCGGTCCATGCCCAGCCCGAGCTGCGCCTCGGGCAGCGACGGCGCGGCGCCCAGCCGGCGCAAGGCTGCGGCGACGGCGCGCTTGGCCAGCATCAGCTCGATCGACTTGGCGAGCCACACCGTCCAGGTCACGACGGAGGCGAAGGCCAGCCCGATCATCACCGCCTTCACGACGATGTCGGCGCCGACGAACATGCCCCAGGGCGACAGATCGGTGGGCAGATGGGATACCGGCGGCGTGGGTAGCGGCACGGGCACAGGGTCGGGCGGGATCTGTGTGCGGTCCTGGGCGACGGAGAGAGTCGGCAGCAGCGTTGCCGCGAGGGCGACGCCGACGGCGCAGACCCTGCGGGCGGCGGGGGACAATGCGTACGCGATCATGCCGGACCCTAACGCTATCGCGAGTTATTCGCAATTGCACATGAATGTTATAGTATAGCGTAACGTACGGAATGCCACGAATCCGATTGGAGGCGCTGCGGTGGCAATCAGTCGAGGCTGACTGCCTCGTGGCGTCGGTCGTGGTGCACAGGACGTCCGGCGACGATGGTCGCCACCACGAACGGGCTGTCGCCGTCGCGGGCGTCGACCAGCACGATATCGGCGCGCCGCCCGGGCGCGATCTCGCCGCGATCGTGCAGGCCGGCGGCGCGCGCCGGGTTGGTCGAGACCAGCGGCCAATAGGCGCCTACCTCGCGCCCGTCCTCGCGCGCCAGCCGGAACGGCGCGCAGGGCAGGGCGGCGTAGTAGTAGTCCGAGGTCAGCACGTCGCACAGCCCGGCGCGCACCATGCTGGCGGCCGAGATCAGGTTGAGATGGCTGCCGCCGCGCACGACGTTGGGCGCGCCCATCAGGACATGGCCATCGCGCTCGCGGCCGACACGCGCGGTGTCCTCGGTCAGCGGGAACTCGCACAGCGTGCAGCCCAGCGCCTGGAAACCGCGCGTCATTTCCGGCGATCTGTCGTCATGGCTCGCCAGCTTCACGCCGCGCCGGCGCGCCGCCGCGGCCAAGGTGGCGATGGCACCGGGCACGTCGTCGGCACGCTCGCCGACGGTGCGCAGCAACGCCTTGAAATCGGCGACCGGCACGCCCGCGCGCTCGACGTATTTCAGCACGGCGACGGGATCCTCGCCGCGCTTGAGCATCGCCGGGGTATGGTCGTTGAACGCCAGCAGATGGATGCGCCCGCGCGCCAGCCATTCCAGCACCGTCGGCACGACGTCGAGATTGTAGGTCTCCCAGCGCAGGTGCAGGCGCGTGTCGCAGGCCAGGCGCGGGCGCAGGCGATCGAGCGTATCGGCGATCGCGTGCGCGCGATCGGTGCCGCGCAGGCCGGGCTCCCACGACCAGGTCAGGCCGTGATAGGCGGTGGTGACGCCGTTGGCGACGAGCTGGCGGTCGGTGTCGAGCAGCGCCAGGTCCTCGCGGAAAAAGACGCCGGGCCTGGGCATCATCTGGCGCTCGAAGGCATCGCCGTGCAGGTCGACGATGCCGGGCAGGGCGAGCAGGCCCTCGGCGCGGATCTCGCGGCGCGCGGCGCCGTCACGGCCGATCGCGACGATCGCGCCATCCTCGATGTCGATCGTCGTCGGCGCGCTCAGCGCGCCATCGATCAGCGCCCGCACACCGACAAGCTTCAGGGACACCGCCATCACCATACCTCCAAGCGCCGGGTAAAGGCGCAGGGTGACGGCCTCATGACAAGCGGTGGATTGTCCTATCGAGCCGGCGCCTGCTCGTTGACCGGGACCTGGGTGTAGCCCTTGTTGCGCATGCAGAAGCTGGCCAGACGCGTCTCGTAGAAGGCACGCTCGGTCTGCAGTCGCTGGCGCCACATGAAATAGTCCGGCCGGTGGCGGTAGCCCCAGAAGGGCGCGCCCATCATGCCGAAGCCGGTGTGGAAGGCGTAGCTGCGGAAGGCCTCGTCGGCCGCGGCCTTGCGGCACTCGAGCTGGTCGGCCTGCAGCATCTCGGCGCTCGTGCCGGGTCTGTCCCAGCGCATCGCCGGCCCGCAGCCGCTGGCCAGAAACCCGGCGGTTGCCAGCGCCAGGAACCCTGACATCGCGCGCATGTCTGCCCTCCGTCACGGGAGATCGCGGGCGCTTCATCGTCCGTCACAGTCAGTATCGGCCGCGCGGAGGGCGCTGTGAAGGGCGATTGACTTCTTCATGTTAAGTGCATTGACTATATTACACTATTTCAATATGATATTGATCGTTCTTAAATTTTATTCTCAGAAGATGATTTGGCGTCCCGGGCCATTGTGCTGCCCAACTGCTCCATTCTGGACCTTATGTCAGTGGGGCTGAGGCAACCTCGGGAGTATCTTCAGGACGCCCGCAGATCGTGGAGCCTTTGATGAAGATCGCGCGACCGACATGGCCATGGGAGGCGACGGTTCCGTCGACCGACCAGCCTGCCCCGCGCCGCCGACGCCACGGCATCGAGTACGGCCTGGTCGTCGCCATCCTCTGCTTCGCCAGCCTCTCGACCTTCAACGCCATCAGCGGCAAGCACGGCACCTCTGCTCCCGACCAGGCCAGCGTCCGCTATCAATAACCTGCGACGGGCTGCTAACGTCCCGGCCGGCAATGGACGGTTGGGGACAGTGAAATGGCGCGTATCGCGGTCGGTGGCTTCCAGCACGAGACGAACACGTTCGCGCCACAGAAGGCGACCTGGGAAGAGTTCGAGCGGGCCGATGCCTGGCCGCCCTTCGTGCGCGGGCCGCAACTGATCTCCGCCGTCGACGGCTTCAACATCCCGATCGCCGGTGCCGTCGCAGCGCTCAAGGAGCGCGGGCACGAGATCGTGCCGCTCAGCTGGTGCTCGGCGCCGCCCAGCTCCTACGTCACGAAGGACGCCTACGAGAAGGTCGCCGGCTGGATGGTCGAGGACCTCGCGACGCTCGGGCCGTTCGACGCGGTCTATCTCGACCTGCACGGCGCCATGGTCGCCGAGCACCACGAGGACGGCGAGGGCGAGCTGATGCGCCGCGTTCGCGCGGTGGTGGGCGGCTCGATCCCGCTGGTCGCCAGCCTCGACTACCACACCAACATGACCGCCGAGATGGTGCGCCATTCGACGGCGATGATCGGCTACCGCACCTATCCGCATGTCGACATGGCCGCCACCGGGCGGCGCGCGGCGGAGCTGCTCGATCGCCTGCTCAAGGACGGGCGGCCGCTCTACAAGGCCTATCGTCAGGTCGACTTTCTCATTCCGCTGGTCTGGCAGTGCACCTATCTCGAGCCGGCCCGGGGCCTGTTCGACCTGCTCGACGAGATCGAGACCGGCGGCAAGGGCGCGCCGGGCGGCTCGCACAACCAGGGCATCGTCAGCGTCACGCATACGCCGGGCTTTCCGCCGGCGGATATCGCGCAATGCGGGCCGGCGCTGGTGGTCTATGGCCACGACAAGGCGGCAGCCGAAGCGGCGGCCGACCGGCTTGCCGAAGCCATCCGCGCCAAGGAAGCCGCCTTCGCCGGCAAGCTGTGGTCGCCCGACGAGGCGGCGGTCGAGGCGATCAGGCTGTCGCAGGGTGCGAAGAAGCCGATCGTGCTCGCCGACGTGCAGGACAATCCCGGCGCCGGCGGCACGTCGGACACGGTGGGCCTGCTGCGCGCGCTGATGAAGGCCAGGGCCAGGGGCGCGGTGATCGGCATGCTGGTCGATCCGCCGTCGGCCGCCGCCGCGGTCGAGACCGGCGAGGGCAACGTCCTGCGCCGCGGCATCGGGGCGGTCGTCGGCTATGCCGGCGAGAGCCCGGTCGAGGCCGACTGGCGCGTGGTCAAGCTGGGCAGTGGCGTCTTCACCGGCACCGGCCCGTTCTACGGCGGCGCGAAGTTCCAGATCGGGCCGATGGCGCTGCTGACCCACGAGGAAAGCGGCGTCTCGGTCGTGCTCGCCAGCAAGCGCATCCAGGCGGCCGACCAGGAGATGTTCCGCCATGTTGGCGTCGAGCCGTCGCGCACGCCGATCCTCGGCCTGAAGTCGACGGTGCATTTCCGCGCCGACTTCCAGCCCATCGCCGAGACCATCCTCGTCGTGCAGTCGCCCGGCGCGCACATCACCGATCCGGTCGAGTTCCCGTACAAGCACCTGCGCAAGGGCATGAAGCTGCGGCCGCTGGGACCGGTGCGGGAGTGATTGCCTTCCCCCGGAGGGGGAAGGTGCCCGAAGGGCGGAAGGGGGATGTCGAAGCCGAACTCCTGCGTTCGTCTTCGACATCTCCCTTCCGTCGCTGCGCGCCACCTTCGCCCTCCGGGGGAAGGTAAGAGATTGCGCCGCTACTTCTTGGTCACGCTCCAGAACACCGTCACCGGCGACGGCACGGCGCGGGTCTGGATGTTGGCGCGCACGGCGGAGACGCCGAACCATTCGCCGAGATGCACGTGGGTGACGATGCTCGCCTGGTGGCGCTGGATCTCGTCGACCGCGGCCTTGCGCTCGGCCAGCGACTTGGAGCGCACGTACTTGTCGCGCAGCTTCTCCATCTGCTCGTCGCACGGCCAGCCGGCGCGGGCCTTCTCGCAGGTCGAGGCGAGCGAGGGGTGCATCAGCGGGTCCAGGATGTCGACCTGCGCCCAGCTGGTGACGAAGGCATTCCAGCCGCCCTCGGCGACCGGGCCCTTCTTGGTCACCAGGCGGTTGACCATGCTGGTCCAGTCGGTCGCCTGCACGTCGACCTTGAAGCCGGCGCGCTCGAGCTGGGCCTTGGCGACCAGCGGCCACGGGCGCAGCACCTGCAGATCCGTTGGCTGCGGCATGACGACGAGGGCGCCCTCCTGGCCGGCCTCCTTGAGCATCGCGCGCGCCTTCTGGGCGTTGCCGTTGAGGACATCGGCCATGCCGGCGTCGCTGGCCAGCGGCGTCTCGCAGGTGAACAGCGCCTTGCACTGGCGGTAGAAACGGGAGTCGCCGATGCTGGCCTGCAGGAACTCCTCCTGCCCCAGCGCCACCATGGCGGCGCGGCGCACGCGCGCGTCGTTGAACGGCGGGATCAGCCAGTTCATGCGGAAGGTGACCTGGTTCGAGGCGCGGCCGCGGATCAGGCGCACGCCCTTGTCCTTTTCCAGGATCGGCAGCACGTCGTGATTGACCGACTCGATCATGTCGATCTCGCCCTTGGCGAGCGCGTTCACCTGCGTCTCGGTGTCGGGCATCCAGACCCATTCGACGCGATCGACGCCGACGACCTTGCCGCCGCCCAGGCCCGAGGCCGGCTCGCCGCGCGGCTTGTATTTCGGGTTCTTGACGTAGACGGTGATCGCGCCGGGCTTCCACTCGTCCTTCTTCAGGATGAAGGGCCCGGAGCCGGTGTAATCGTCGATCTGCTTGAAGGGATCGGTCTCGGCGATGCGCTTGGGCATGATGAACGGCACGACCACCGACGGCTTGCCCAGTGACTCGACGACGGCGCCGAACTGCTCCTTCAGCACGATCTGGAAGGTGAGCGGATCGACGACCTTGTACTCCTTGAGCGCCTGGGTGAGCTTCAGCCCCATCGAGTCGCGCACCGCCCAGCGCTTGAGCGAGGCGATGACGTCGTCGGGCGTCACCGGCGTTCCGTCGTGGAACTCCAGGCCGTCGCGCAGCTTGAAGGTCCAGGTCAGCCCGTCGTCGCTGACGTTCCAGGTGTCGACCATCTGCGGCTTGACGACGTAGTTGTCGTCCATGGCGAACAGCGTGTCGTAGACCATGTAGCCGTGGTTGCGCACGATATAGGCGCCGCTCCAGATCGGATCGAACACCTTGAGATCGGCGTGCATGGCGACGCGCAGCGTGGTTTGAGCGTTGGCGAACGGTGTGGCGGCAAGTGCCGCAAGCATCGCGCAGGACGCGACAAGAAGACGGCGCATGGAACCCCCTCAGGCTCGAATATGGCCGACTCTATGTGAATCACTTGGCTTCGACCACCGACTGGACCGAGTATGTGCCAGCGCCGGTTCGCATGGATGTCCATGAATCCGGCACGACGATCGAGAGTCCAGACGATGCGTGAAATCCAGGCAGACGAGCTCGAGCCCCTGGCGATCGGGGCCTGGATCCTGGGCGCCGGCGGCGGCGGAAACCCCTACCTCGCGCACCTGAACCTGCGCCGGCTGTACGACGGGGGCGCGCGCGTCTGGCTGCTCGACCCGATGGAGCTGGCCGACGACGACCTCGTCGCCACCGTCGCCAGCATCGGCGCGCCGCTGGTGGGACGCGAGCGCCTGTCGGACCCGCGCTTCGCCGCCAAGCCGCTGCTGGCGATGCAGAAATACCTGGAGCGCGAGATGCGCGCCGTGATGTCGATCGAGATCGGCGGCGCCAACGGGCTGCATCCGCTGATGGTGGCGGCGGTGACCGGCCTGCCGGTGGTCGACGCCGACGCCATGGGCCGCGCCTTTCCCGAGGGCCAGATGACCAGCTTCGCGATCGCCGAGCTGCCATTGGTGCCGCTGATCCTGGCCGACATCCGCGACAACGAGATCGTCGTGCCGCATGCCGAGAATGCCAGACGGCGCGAGCGCATCGCGCGCGGCATCGTCGCCGAGCTGGGCTCGGTCGCCAATGCCTGCACGGCACCGCGCAGCGGCCGCGAGGTCAAGGAGCATGGCATCCTGCACACCACGACCAAGGCGATCCGCATCGGCCGAGTCGTCGAGGATGCGCGGCGTCGGCGCGAGGACGCCGTGGCGGCGCTTGTCGAGGCGGAGCGGGGCACCGTGTTGTTCAGGGGCAAGGTCCAGGACGTCGAGCGGCGCGCCACGGCGGGCTTCCTGCGTGGCCGCGCGCGCCTGCTCGGGCTCGACGGCGATCGCGGCTCGAACTTCGAGCTGGAGTTCCAGAACGAGTACGCCGTCGCCTGGCGCGATGGCGAGATCGTCTCCACCACGCCCGACATCATCTGCACCATGGACAGCGAGTCGGGCGAGGCGGTCGGCACCGAGATGGTGCGCTACGGCCAGCGCATCACCGTGATCGCCCTGCCGTCGCCGGGCTTCTTCCTGACGCCCAAGGCGCTGGGCCGGGTCGGCCCGCGAGGCTTCGGCTACGATTTCGACTACAAGTCGGCGCTCGCTTAGCGGTCATTCCTCGCTCCGCTCGGAATGACGGAGATCTCAGTAGACCCTGCCGCGGCGCGGATCGGGCCAGAACGAGGTGCCGTGACGCGCCTCGCCGCCGCCGATGCCCACCGGCACGCCGTCGGCCCGCCAGCAGGCGGCGCCGGTCATCGTGCCGTCGGGGGCGAAGGCGATGGCGCACATGCCGCCGGCGACATGGTCGACCGGCGCCACGCGATGGCCCAGCGCGGCGACGGTGTCGCGCACGTCGGGCGTGAAGCCTTTTTCGAGCTCGGCCTCCTGGCCCCAGGTGAAGACGCGCGGCGCCTCGACCGCTTCCTGGATGCTCATGCCGTGATCGATCATGTTGATCACCGCCTGCGTCGCCGTCGCCGGGATGCGATGCGCGCCGGGCAGGCCCAGCGCGAAGACCGGTCGGCCGTCGCGCTTGACGATCAGCGCGGTGATGCCCGACGTGATGCGCTTGCCGGGCTGCAGCGACAGCGCGTTGCCGGGATGCGGATCGAACAGATACATGTAGTTGTTGGGAATGATGCCGGTGCCCGGGATCATGATGCGCGCGCCGAACAGGCTGTTGAGGGTCTGCGTCGAGGTGATGATGTTGCCCTCGCCGTCGGCGATCGTGACATGGGTCGTGTTGGCCGATTCGGTGGATAGCGCGCGGGACTCGAAGGCGGCGGCGCGCTTCGGATCGATCTCGCGGCGCCGCTGGTCGGCATAGGCCTTCGAGGTCAGGCGCGCGACCGGCACGTCGACGAAGGCCGGATCGGCGGTCACCGCGCGGCGGTCGGCGGCCGCGATCTTCAGCGCCTCGAGCATCAGATGCAGCGTCTGGGGCGTGCCGAAGCCCGACGCGCCGACGTCGTAGGCCTCGAGGATGTTGAGGATCTGCACGGCCTGCACGCCGCCGGAGCAGGGCGGGGCGGGGCCGACGATCTCGAAGCCGCGATAGGTGCCGCGGACGGGCTGGCGCTCGATCGTCCTGTAGTCGACCAGGTCTTCGATGCGGATGAACGAGCCGACCGATTCGAGATAGCGCGCGACGCGTCGGCCCAGCTCGCCGCCGTGCAGCATCTCGGGGCCGCCCTCGGCGATCTGGCGCAGGGTGCCGGCGTAGTCGCGCTGGGCCAGCAGGTCGCCGGCCTTGAGCGGCGTGCCGCCGGGCAGGAAGACCGCGGCGATCTCGCTGTCGAGCGCCAGGTCGAGCTCGATCTCCTGGATGCAGGTGGCGAGGTAGGGCGACAGGCGAAAGCCGGTCTCGGCGTGCCGGATCGCCGGGGCCATCAGGGCGGCGAGCCCCAGCCTGCCGAAACGCTCGGCGACCTCGCACCAGGCTTTGAGGTTGCCGGGCACGGCGATGGCCTTGGGCCCGACGCGGTTGGCGCGACCCTCGGCTTCCATGTAGTCGGGCCAGGTGTCGGAGATCGGCCGGTAGCTGTCGGGCCGCGTCATGGCCGGTGCGGTCGACAGCCCGTCGAGCACGATCTCGCGGCCATCGGCGAGGCGGATCACCGCGGTGCCGCCGCCGAAGATGCCGACCATCATCGGCTCGACGACGGTGAGCGTGAACAGGGCCGACACGGTGGCGTCTATGGCGTTGCCGCCCGCCGCCAGCATCTCGATCGCCGCCGCAGAGGCGAGCGGGTGGTTGGTCACCACCATGCCGCGGCTAGCCGAGACCGCCGTCTTCTCGCAGGTGAAGGTACTGCCCGCCTTACTACGCCACGTCATGCCCGCTCCGTCGCTTTGCGCGGGCGGAGTATCCCGACTCCCTAGCGCGCCGGCAACGGCCAGCGCCATTGCCGCAGCTTGTGCTCGAGGATCGGGATGCCTTCGTTGGCGCGGTTGCGACGGCACAGATCGACGGCGAGATCGGCCATCGGATCGCGCCGTTCGTTGCCGTGGAAGTCGCGCGGCAGGAGATAGCGCTCGTGGATCGCGAACATCTCCTCGCAATAGGCGAGCTCGCGACTGGGTGGCGCCGGTGCCTGGCAACCGGCGAGCAGCGGCGGCAGCACTGCCGCGACCAGCCATCCTCGCATGGACCGCTCCCGCAACACGCGTCGAACACGCCCGACGCGTAGCGGGACAGTCTAGCTCATGCCGCCTGCTTCAGCACCGGCAGCCTGCGTACGCGCTTGCCAGTGGCGGCGAACAGGGCATTGGCCAGGGCCGGCGCGACGGGCGGCACGCCGGGCTCGCCCAGCCCGCCCCATGGCGCGTCGCTGGCGACGAAGTGCACCTCGATCGCCGGCGGGGTGCGCGCCATGCTCATGATCGGGTAGTCGGGGAAGTTGACCTGCTGCACCATGCCGCGCTCGATGGTGATCCGCTCGCCGATCGCCGCGCCCAGGCCCATCAGGATGCCGCCCTCGATCTGCTGCTGCGCCGTGTCGGGGTGGCAGACGCCGCCGCAATCGACCGCCGCCACGACGCGATGCACGCGCGGCAGTCCTTCGGCATCGAGCGAAGCCTCGACCACCTGGGCGACCACCGAGCCGAAGCTGGCGACCAGGGCGATGCCGCGGCCATGGCCCTTTGGCAGCGCCTGGCCCCAGCCGGACTTCCGCGCCGCCAGCTCCAGCACGCGCCGTTCGCGCGAGCCCTGAGGCAGCAGGTCGCGACGGTACTCGAAGGGATCGCGTCCGGCGGCATGCGCCAGCTCGTCGATGAAGCACTCCGTGTAGAAGCCGTGCTGGGTATGCGCCACGCTGCGCCAGCTGCCGGTGCGCACATGCGTCCGGCTGACCACCGAGCGCAGCGACTGGCTGGCGATGGCGTAGGGCAGGCTGAAGGCCTCGTTGATCCCGTCGGTGTGGATGAAGACCTGCGACCAGGCGGTCGGCCTGCCGTCGGCGCCCAGCGCCGCGCGGATGCGGCTGGCGACCTGCGGGCGATAGGCGCCCTGCGCGAACTCCTCCTCGCGGCTCCAGATCGTCTTCACCGGAAACGGCGCCATGGCACGCGCGATCTCGGCGAACTGACCGAGATAGTGGCCGCTCGTCGCGCTGCGCCGGCCGAAGGCGCCGCCCACCGGCATGGTGACCAGGTCGATGTCGGCGGCATCGAGGCCGGTGAGCCTGGCGAGCAGCGCGGTCGAGCCCAGCGCGTCCTGCTCGCCGGCCCAAACCGTGAGCTTGCCGTCCCTGAACCGCGCAGTGCCGGCGATCGGCTCGAGCGGCGCCTGGTGCAGGAACGGCACGTGGTAGGTCGCCTCGACGTGCCTGCCGCTGAGCGCCTGGGCAGCATCGCCGCGCTCGTGCAGGCTCCTGGCGTCGCCGGCATCGAACACGCGCTCGTGCTGCGCCTGGAGCGTGGCGCTCGATGCGGCGCCATTGCCGCCATCGGAAAAGACCGGCTTCAAGGCCGCCAGACCCTTGCGCGCCGACCAGTAGCCGCGTGCCACGACGGCGACGTAGTCCTTGAACGGCAGCACGCGCTCGACGCCCTTGATGCGCAGCGCCGGCGCCGGATCGACCGAGGTGAGGGTGCCGCCATGCACCGGCGCCGCCATGACCGCGGCATAGCGCATGTCGGGCAGGCGCAGATCGATGCCGTAGACCGTCTCGCCGGTGACCTTGCCGGGGATGTCCAGGCGCGGCACCGAACGGCCGATGATCCTGAAGTCCTTCGCCGATTTCAGCGTCGGCGTCGACGGCACCGACAGTCCGGCCGCCTCGGCGGCAAGCTCGCCGTAGCGGGCGCGCCGGCTGCTCCTGTCGTGGCTGACCACGCTGTCGGCGGTCCGGAGCTCGGCCACCGGCACGTCCCAGCGCCGCGCCGCCGCGCGCAGCAGCATGACGCGCGCCGCGGCGCCGACGATGCGCAGGCCGGCCTGACCGGTGAAGCGCACGGCGGTCGAGCCGCCGGTGATCTGCAGGTTGATGAAGCGCGCCGCCTCGGCGAAACCCATGTCGACGGTGCCGCTGAGGAAGGAGGGCACCGACAGGCCCTGCATGATCCAGCCGCGCGCCAGGAAGCGGTTGGCGAAGGCCTTGTCGCCCGGCGCGCGCGCGGTGCGCACCCTGGGCCAGGCCGCGTCGAGCTCGTCGGCCGCCATCATAGCCAGCGCGGTGTGGCTACCCTGGCCCATGTCGACATGCGGGATGTAGACCGTGACGGTGTCGTCGGCCGCGATCTTGATCCAGCCCGCCAAAAGGCTCTCGCCCTTGCCGGCGACGAGGGCGGCGGCGCGCGCCTCGAAGCTGCCGCTCCACATTCGATATCCCACGGCGAGGCCGCCGGCAGCGACCGCGGATCCAATGAGGAAGGTCCTGCGCTTCATCGTCGCCTCCCTCTAGGCCCGGTCCGCGACCTTGCGGATCGCGCGGCGCACGCGCGGATACGTGCCGCAACGGCAGAGATTGGTCATCGCCGCTTCGATCTCGACGTCGCTCGGCCGCGGCGTGCGCTTGAGCAACGCGACCGCGGCCATGATCATGCCGGACTGGCAGTAGCCGCATTGCGGCACCTGCTGCTCTATCCAGGCGCGCTGCACCGGATGCAGGCTGCCCGGCGGCAGGCCGGCCGAGGCGGGCAGGCCCTCGATGGTGACGATGTCGGCGCCCTCGGCCGCTTCCAGCGGCACCGAGCACGACCGCGCGGGCTCGCCGTCGAGATGCACGGTGCAGGCGCCGCAGGCGGCCGCGCCGCAGCCGAACTTCACCCCGGTGAAGCCCAGCTCCTCGCGCAGCACCCACAGGAGCGGGGCGTCGGGTTCGGCGTCGACGCGATGGACCGCACCATTGACCTTCAGCGTGATCATGCTGGCTCCCGCGGCTATCTAAACAGCGTCAAGATTGACTATAATGTCTGATCCTAACAATGTAAAGATCGGGGCAAGCAAAAATGGGCAAGGCCCGCACGACTGTGGCAGAGGGGGAGGCGGCGCCGGCGCAGCGCCAGTCGCTGGCGCGCGGCCGCTACCATCACGGCAGCCTGCACCAGGCGCTGATCGACGCCACCGAGGACATCCTCGCCGAGCACGGCATCGAGGGCTTCACGCTGCGCGAGGCGGCGCGGCGCGCCGGCGTCTCGGCGGCGGCGCCGGCGCATCATTTCGGCAGCGCCACCGGCCTGCTGACCGAGGTGGCGCTGCTCGGCTTCGAGGAGCTGACGCGCGATCTCAAGGAGGCCAATGCGCGCGGCGGCAAGGATGTGGCGGCGCGCCTGCGCGAGCAGGGTGTCGCCTATGTGCGTTTCGCGCTCAGCCACCCCGGCCTGTTCCAGCTGATGTTCCGCGCCACCAGGCTGAAGGCGCAGGACGAGCGCCTGCATCTCGCCGGTCGTGCCGCGATGGGCGAGCTGAAGAGCGCCATCGGCGACTATTTCAGGCAGGCGGGCAGGCGGCCATCCGAGCGCACCACGCTGGCGACGACGCTCGCGGCCTGGTCGGCGGCACACGGCTTCGCGCAGCTGGCGCTCGAGGGCAAGTTCGACACCGAGGCCGGCGCGATGGGCGCCGGGGCCTTCGTCGAGGATCTGGCGCCGGACGTCTTCGCCGTGCTGTGGCCGTCGGCTCAGCCGGCGCGGCGGAAACGCGCCGGCGAGTAGGGCGCGAGCGACGCCGCGCGTGCACCGCCGACGAGTTCCTGCGCGACCAGGCGACCGATCGCCGGCGCCAGCGTCACGCCCGAATGAGTGACGGCGACATACAGACCTTCGACGCCGTCGACCATGCCGACGATGGGATGGCCATCGTCGGGGATCGGCCGCAACGCGCGGGCATGCGAGGCCAGCGACAGCCCGGCACCCGGTCCCAGCATGGCTTGCAGGTCGCCGAGCAATGCCTGCGCCGCCTCGGCGGGATCGCGTGCATCGATGCCGGCGGCGGCGACGATGCGACCGTCGCGCGTCTGCCTGGCATCCATCGTCGGCGCCAGGACGATGCCGTTGAGCAGGGGCTCCCGCGGCGTCGTAGCGATGAACAGGCTGGGGCGTGCCGCAAGCGGCAAGGACACGCCGATGCCCGCCATCAGCCTGCTTGCGCCGATGCCGGCGGCGACGATGACGGCATCGGCATCGAGGCGAGTCCCATCCGTGCGGACGCCCACGACGCGGCGATCGCGCATGTCGATCGCTCGCACCGGCGTGTGGCCGATGACGTTCACACCGAGAACCTTGGCCGCTTCGAGCAACGCCAGCGCGGTGTCGAGCGGCTCGATGGCGCCCTCGGCCGCGACATGCACGGCGAGATCGGGCGGTGAGGCCAGCTGCGGCTCGATTCGCCGCGCATCGGCGCCATCGACGAGGCGGATGTCGTAGCCCCAGGAACGATGCTCGGCGGCGAAGGCTTCGAGCCTGTCGCGCGGCAGGTTCCACAGCAGGCCGCCGACCCAGCCGACCCGGATCGCCGGCAGGTCGCGTTCGAGCCGGCGCCAATCCTCCATCGCCGCCATTCGCAGCCGGAAGTATTCCAGTCGGTTGCCCCAGCTGGCGTTGATCCAGGCCAGCGAGTGGCGCGTCGCTGCGCCGCCCGGCTCGCCGGCGTCGATCACCGTGACCCGGGCGCCGGCGCGGGCGGCGTGCCAGGCGATGGCGGCGCCGATGATGCCCGCGCCGACGACCAGGATCTTCATCGCCCGGGAATGCGCTCCATCCAGAAGGCAAGCTGGTTGCGGTAGTCGATGTCGCCGGCGCCGTCGGCCATGCGCGCCGGGCGGCCGTGGCGCGGGTAGGTGGCGCTGCCGGTGCGCACCAGGGCCGAGTTGGCGAGATGGAAGACCAGCAGGTTGCCCTGGCGGCGATGGAATATCACCTCGGCGCGGCCGCGAATGGTGGTGACGCTGACGACGTGACGGCCGCTGGCGTCGTCCCGCGCCAACTGCTTCACCGGAACGTCGCGCATGCCGTTGTTGAGGCCCATCACCCTGAGCGCCTCGGGCGCGAACATCTTGTCGACGCCCTCGCGGTCGACCATGCGGATCAGCCGCTCGGCGCGACTGGGCACCGGCCGACCTGACTGGCCGAAGGACATCCATTCCGGCGGAGTGCAGGCGCCGAGGGTGCCGCTCAGCATGATGGCCAGCACGAGACGCCGCTGCGGCATCGAGGGGGTGTCGTTCATTGCCGCGCATCATAGCCGAGGCGGCGGGAATCGTCAGCCCGGGCCGTACATCTCCTGCGGCGGCACCAGCACCGGAGCGATCTCCGACAGCTTCTCCTCGCGCAGCGCGCGGAAGAAGCAATTGTGCCGGCCGGTGTGGCAGGCCACGCCCTGCTGCTCGACCAGCGCCAGCAGCGTGTCGCCGTCGCAGTCGATGCGCAGATCGACCAGCGTCTGGACGTGGCCGGATTCCTCGCCCTTGCGCCACAGCCTGCCGCGCGAGCGCGACCAGTAGCAGAGGCGGCCGGTGCTCAGGGTCTCGGTCACGGATTCGCGGTTCATCCACGCCATCATCAGCACCTCGCCGCTGTCGTGCTGCTGGGCGATGCAGGCGACCAGGCCCTGGGCGTCGAAGCTGATCGCCGCCAGCGCCTCGGCGATGGCGGCTGGCGGGAAGATGGCCGGCGTGAGCGCCATGATAATGCCTCCGTGCGGGGCTTGGCTGGCCCGGCAAGCGGCGCGTATAGTCGCGATGCGGGCGGAACTCAATGCGGGAGCCGGCGATGCGGAAGACCAAAGGCGCGGCGGCGCGGACGCGGCCGATCGATTCAGGCCGCCGGCAGGCGCTGATCTGGGCCGGTGGCGCCCTGCTGGCCGCAGCCGGTGCCGCCGTCGCCGTGCGCCGGGCGGGCGCCATCACCCTGGTCGAGGCCGACGCCGAAACCCAGGCCGCCTTTCACCAGGCCTGCGGACCGGTCGCCTATCATCAGCAGCTGCTCGAGGACCTGCAGCGCAAGCTCCTGAGCACGGGCCAGCTCGATCGCACGCCCGACCGGGACATCGGCTGCCCGGTCTGCGGCTGCCGCCTGCGACTCGCGCCGCCGAAGGACGCCGCGCGCTAGCGCACCGCATGGTGCAAGCCCGATCGCAGCGGAGCCACCTGGCGCCGGCCGACCCCGCGCATGACCATCGCCTGTGCGTCGCCGACGCGCTCTCGGTCGCCGATCGGGTGTGCGCCGAGCGAGGTACCCGCTTCACCGATCTGCGACGGCGCGTCTTCGAGCTGGTGTGGGCGAGCCACAAGCCGGTCGGCGCCTACGCCGTCCTCGAGACGCTGCGCAGCGAAGGTCTCGGCTCGGCGCCGCCCACGGTCTATCGCGCGCTCGACTTCCTGCTCGAGCACGAGCTGGTGCATCGCATCGAATCGCTCAACGCCTTCGTCGGCTGCGCCCATCCGGGCGAGCGCCATCGCGGCTTCTTCCTGATCTGCACGCAGTGCGGCAACGCCGAGGAGCTCGACGACGAGCGCCTCAACACCTCGATCGCCCGCGCCGCCGATGCGCGCGGCTTCACCGCGCGCCACACCACGCTGGAAGTCGCCGGCACCTGCGCCAGCTGCCGGGTGAGCTGAATCCCCCAGTCGTCCTGAGCGCAGCGAAGGACCTCGCGGTGGCGCCTTATCGATTCCGCAAGCGGGTGGCCGCGATACCGCGGGATCCTTCGCTGCGCTCAGGATGACGAGGGTTACGAGCCCAACCGCTTCTCGAAGCACAGGCTGTTGGGATCGTCGGCATCATAGTCGGCGTAGTGCGGGATCGGCTGGTAGCCGTGCGTCTGGTAGAGGCCCAGCGCCTCGGGCTGCAGCGGGCCGGTCTCCAGCCGCATCACGGTGAAGCCGCGCGAGATCGCGTGTGCCTCCAGCCGCTCGAGGATGCGCCGGCTGACCTTCATGCCACGTGCCGCCTGGCTGACATACATGCGCTTGATCTCGGCGTAGCCGTCGCATTCGACGACCGCGCCGAAGCCCAGCAGCCGGCCCTCCTGGTCGCGCGCGGCGAAGAACGTGACGTTGGGCGCCATCAGCTCGGCGAGGTCGATGGTGTTGATGCTCTCCGCCGGATAGGTCGCGAGATACCATTTGTCGGCCTCCGCCAGCTCGGCGCGCACGTCGGGCTGGTCGGGGTTCTCGCGGACGATACGGAGCGCCAGCGCCATCATGCGTTGGCCTTCAGCCGGTCGAGGCCGTCGGCGAGGTCCTGGCGCAGATCCTCGACATCCTCCAGGCCGATATGGACGCGGTAGATGCGGGTGCGGTCGTTCCACGGCACGGCGGTGCGGAACTGGCCGGGATGGGCTGGGATCATCAGGCTCTCGTAGCCGCCCCAGCTGTAGCCCATGCCGAAGATGCCCAGCCCGTCGAGCATGCGCGCCTCGGCCTCGTCGCTCCACTCGCCCTTGAGCGTGAAGGCGAACAGGCCGGACGAACCCTTGAAGTCGCGCTTGAAATGGGCGTGGCCGGGGCAGTCGGGCAGGGCGGGATGCAGCACCTTGTCGATTTCGGGCCGGCTCTTGAGCCAGCGCGCGATGTCCAGCCCGCTCTTCTCGTGCTGGCGCAGGCGCACGCCCATTGAGCGTAAGCCCCGCAGGCCGAGATAGACGTCGTCGGGCGCGGCGTGGAAGCCGAGCGTCATGCAGGTGTTCTTCACCGTCTCGAAGGTGGCGCGGTCCCGGCAGTTGATCAGGCCGAGCATGGCGTCGGAGTGGCCGACGACGTACTTGGTGGCGGCGTGCACGACGACGTCGACGCCCTTGTCGAACGGGCGGAAGAACAGCGGCGTCGCCCAGGTGTTGTCCATCACCACCGTGGCGCCGGCCTTGTGCGCGACCTCGGCGATCGCCGGAATGTCCTGCACCTCGAAGGTCTGCGAACCGGGCGACTCGACGAACACCACCTTGGTGTTGGGCCGCATCAGCGAGGCGATACCGGCGCCGATCAGCGGATCGTAGTAGGTGGTCTCGACGCCGAAGCGCTGCAGGAAGGTGTTGGCGTACTTGCGCGTCGGGCCATAGGCGCTGTCGGTGATCAGCATGTGGTCGCCGGCCTTGAGGAAGCCGCTGACGCCGCCGGTGACCGCCGCCAGGCCGGACTGCACGGCGACGCAGCGATGCGCGCCCTCGAGCTCGGCGAAGGCGTCCTCCAGCGCGAACTGCGTCGGCGTGCCGTTGCGGCCGTAGGTGACGCCTTCGAAGGGCACCCGGTGATTGAGCTTCTCGACCGTGGGAAAGAGGATGGTCGAGGCGTGATAGACCGGCGGATTGACGATGCCGAAATTGCCTTCCGGATCGCGCCCCGCGACGGTCAGGATCGTGTCCGGCTTGCTGTACTTGCCCTTCTTGCTCATGGCTCCCGCTACTCTCCGTTGAACGCGGCGCGACTATCGCATGGCGGCCAGTCCGCGAGCCATGTTGTCGGCGCCGATCTTGTATCCCAACATGTTGGCCATGATTGACCGCGACATCACCGGCCCGATCGCCTGGCGCGGCGCCGAATTGGGCCCCGACCCGGGGCGATTGCTCTTGGGGGCCGACGCGCTGGACGAGATCGACCGGCTGGCCGCCGAGCTGGAGGCCAATCCGCTGCCGCTGGAGGCGCTGCGTCCGGGCGATTTCGACCTGCCGCGGCTTTCCGCAGTGATGGCGCGGGTTTCCCGCGAGCTGGAGGACGGCCATGGATTCGTCATCGTCGACCGCCTGCCGATCGAGCGCCTGTCGGGCGAGACCGCGCGCAGGATCTACTGGCTGCTGGGCTCGATGATCGCCCGGCCGGTCGCCCAGAAGTGGGACGGCACGATGATCTACGACGTGGCCGATGCCGGCCGGCCGCCGGGCAACGGCGTGCGTCCGGACAAGACCAACGCCGAGCAGAACTTCCATACCGACAACAGCTATAACCACTGCTCGCCGGCCTATGTCGGCCTGCTGTGCGTGCGTACCGCGAAGTCGGGCGGCGTCAGCCACATCGTCAGCTTCGCCGCCGCGCACAACGAGCTGCGCCGGCGCCACGGCAACCTGCTGCCGCGCCTCTACCAGCCGTTCCATTTCGACCGCCAGCGCGAGCATGCACCCGACGACGTCATGACGACGTGGCATGCGATGTTCGAGGATCACGCCGGCCGCTTGCGCGCGCGCCTGTCGCGCTTCCAGGTGGTCAACGGCTACCGGCTGGCCGGCGCCGAGCTCGACTCCGACGGCGCCGCCGCGATTGCCGCGCTGGAGGAGGTGATGAACGCGCCGGGCATGGGCGTGGATTTCCACTTCAGCCCCGGCGAGATGCAGTTCATCGACAACCGCCGCATCGGCCACCGCCGCACCGGCTTCGAGGACTGGCCCGAGGCCGAGCGCAAGCGCCTGCTGGTGCGCCTGTGGCTGCGCAACGAGGGACGCGCGTTCTACAACGGCTGAGACCCCTACCTTCCCCCGGAGGGGGAAGGTGGCGCGCAGCGCCGGATGGGGGATGTTGCAACGAACTCGGTGTCCGTCTTCGACATCCCCCTTCCGCCCTTCGGGCACCTTCCCCCTCCGGGGGAAGGTAAGAGCTATTCGATGCGCGGCTGCGCGTCGGGCGGATACTCGTCCGGCCACAGCACGCGCGGGTCGTCGTAGGTCGTGTCCATGCGCTTGTAGATCGTGAAGCCCGAGCGCACGTAGCGGTCCAGCGCCTTGGGGTGATCCAGCACGTTGGTGTAGACCCAATACCGACTGGGACCGCGCGCCCACACCATGTCGGCCAGGCGATCGAGCATCCACGGGCCATAGCCCTTGCCGATGCTCACCGGCAGCACCCCGAAATACGCCAGCTCGACGTCGGGCCATTGCCGCGAATCGAGCTCGGCATAGCCGGCGGGCGTCTCGCCCTCGTACAGCACGTACATCTCGACGCCGGGATCGCTGAGATAGGCGAGGACCTCCTCGTCGGACTTCAGCTTGCGCTCGTACCACAACCAGGTCCGGCCGACGGCGTCGTAGAGATAGCGATTGAGTGCGAGGTTGGGCGGCTGCACCAGGCGCAGCTCGACATTCGCTGCCGGGCGCTCGGCGACGGCGGCCCGCGGCGGCGGCGCCAGCATCTCGAGGAAGGTCAGCGTCGTCGGCAGTTTGCCGTCGGCGCGCGGCGGCGGATGGTGGCCCATCTCACGCGCCGGTGACGATCGGCGTGTCCTGCCGCGAGCCCCATTCGGCCCAGGAGCCGTCATAGATCGCCGCTTCCTTGGCGCCGGTGAGGTACAGCGCCAGCGCGACGACACAGGCGCTGACGCCGGAGCCACAGCTCGCCGTGACCTTCTTCGCCGGATCGATGCCGGCGGCGGCGAGCTTCGCCTTGAGCTGCGTGTCGGGCAGCATCGTGCCGGTCTTGGCGTCGATCAGCTCGGTGTAGGGCATGTTGAGCGCGCCCGGCATGTGGCCCAGCCGCAGGTTGGGCCGCGGCTCCGGCGCCTCGCCGCGGAAGCGCGGCGCGGCGCGCGCATCGACGATCTGCTCGGCCCTGCTGTCGATCAGCCGCGTCACCTGGCCGACATCGCGGATCAGGGTCGAGTCGAGGCGGGCGGTGAAGTGCCGCTCGCGCGGCTGCGGCGGCTCGTCGGTGACCGGCCGGCCCTCGGCGATCCATTTGGGCAGGCCGCCGTCGAGCACGGCGATGTCCTTGTGACCGAAGGCGCGGAACATCCACCACACGCGCGTGGCGCCCATCATCGGGCTGCCGTCGTAGACGACGATGCGGTTGCCGTCGCCCAGCCCCAGCTTGCGCACGCGCGCGCTGAACTTCTCCGGCGCGGGCATCATGTGCGGCAGCGGGTTGTCGCTGTCGCAGATCTCGTCGATGTCGAAGAACACCGCGCCGGCGATGTGGCGCGCCGCGTACTCGGCCTTCGCATCGCGCTTCTGCGCCGGCAGGTAGAACGAGCCGTCGACCACCCGCACGTCGGGCGCGTCGAGATGGGCGGCCAGCCACTCGGTGCTGACGAGGGCGTCGGGTCGCGAATAGGGCATGAACGTTTCCTCTTGCGGTTTTTCTCCCTCTCCCCGCATGCGGGGAGAGGGTCGGGGTGAGGGGCTGTATCAAGTTGCGCACGGACGGCGGTGCGCCACTTGCGGCAACCCCTCACCCTAACCCTCTCCCCGCATGCGGGGAGAGGGGACTAATCGACGAGCTGGACGATGAAGCGGCGGTTCATCTTGCCCTTGTTCTCGACCTTCACGCACTCGACCCGGCCGATCTCCGACGTGCGCGCCACGTGCGTGCCGCCGCAGGCCTGCAGGTCGACGCCTTCGATCGACAGCAGGCGCACCTTGCCGGCGCCCGAGGGCGGCCGCACGCTCATGGTCTTGACCAGCTCGGGCCGCGCCTCGAGCTCCTCGTCGGTGATCCATTGCGCCGCGACCGGGCGGTCCAGCCCGATCAGCCTGGCCATCTCGTCGGTGACGAATTCCTTGGTCGGCACCTCGCCCTCGAGGTTGAAGTCGAGCCGGCTCCTGTCGGCGTTGACCTGGCCGCCGGTGACGTTGCCCTTGATCACCGCCGACATCACGTGCAGTGCCGTGTGCATGCGCATGTGGCGGTAGCGCCTATCCCAATCGACCGTGGCCGTGACCTTGTCGCCCACGGCCGGACGCAGCGCATCCGGCGCCAGCACATGCACGACGCCGTCGCCCTTGATCGAGTCGACGACTTTCGCGACGCGACCATCGGCGAAGGCCAGCGTGCCGCTGTCGCCCGGCTGGCCGCCGCCGGTGGGATAGAACACGGTGCGATCCAGGCGCACGCCCTTGTCGTCGACGCCGACGACGGTCGCCTCGCAGCTCTTGAGATACGAATCCTGGCGGAAGAGTTCTTCTGTCATGGCCAACGCATAGCGCACCCTCAGGGGATGCGAAATGGCTTCATTGTCATGCTGATGTCGCAGTTCAGTCCTCCTTCTCCCCGCCTTCGCGGGGAGAAGGAAAGAAATCAGGCCAGCCAACTCGGCACGGGCAGGTTCTTTTCGCGCAGCCACGTGGGATTGAACAGCTTGCTCTGATAGCGCTGGCCGCCATCGGCGAGGATGGTGACGATGGTCTTGCCTGGGCCCATCGCCTTGGCCAGCTGGATCGCGCCGGCGATGTTGATCGCCGAGGAGCTGCCCAGGCACAGGCCTTCGTGCTGCAACAAGTCGAAGATCAGCGGCAGCGCGTCCTCGTCCTTGATCTGGAAAGCCATGTCGACGGCGACGCCCTCGAGGTTGGCGGTGACGCGGCCCTGGCCGATGCCTTCGGTGATCGAGTTGCCTTCGGCCTTCAGCTCGCCGCGCGTATACCAGGCGTAGAGCGCCGCGCCCATCGGATCGGCGAGCGCGATCTTGACGTTGGGATTGCGCTCCTTCAGCGCCAGCGACACGCCGCCCAAGGTGCCGCCGCTGCCCACGGCGCAGGTGAAGCCGTCGACCTTGCCGTCGGTCTGCGCCCAGATCTCCGGGCCGGTCGTCCTGTAGTGGCCGTCGCGGTTGGCGACGTTGTCGAACTGGTTGGCCCAGATCGCGCCATTGGGTTCGCTCTTGGCCATCTCCGCTGCCAGCGTGCCGGAGTAGCGCACGTAGTTGCCGGGATTGGCGTAGGGCAGGGCGGGCACGAGGCGCAGGTCGGCGCCGCAGAGCCTGAGCATGTCCTTCTTCTCCTGGCTCTGCGTCTCGGGCATCACGATCACGGTGCGATAGCCCTTGGCGTTGCCGACCAGCGCCAGGCCGATGCCGGTGTTGCCCGCGGTGCCCTCGACGATCACGCCGCCGGGCCGCAGCTGGCCGCGCTTCTCCGCGTCCTCGACGATCGCCAGTGCGGCGCGGTCCTTCACCGAGCCGCCGGGGTTGAGGAACTCGGCCTTGCCGTAGATCTCGCAGCCGGTCGCCTCGGAGGCGGCCTTGAGGCGGATCAGCGGCGTGTTGCCGATGCTGTCGAGGAAGCCGGAACGGACGTCCATGGTCGTTGTGCCCAAGAGGAGGGGAAGGTGGCCGGAACCTAGCGCCATGCGCCACGGCCGGGCAACCCGAACCGCCTCATGCGCGCATGAGCGCCACGACCTCGGCGAGACGCGGCATCGCCGGCGCCGCGCCGCGCCTGGTCACCGCCAGCGCGGCGGCGGCATTGGCGAAGGCGAGCGCCGAGCCGGGCCGCGCGGTCGCCAGCGCCGCGGCATAGGCGCCGACGAAGCAATCGCCGGCGCCGGTGCTGTCGACGGCATTGACCGCGCGACCGCCGACGGTCTGCGGCGGCGCGTCGCCTCGCAACAGCAGCGCGCCGCGGCGGCCCAGCGTAACGATCACCGCCATGTTGGCGCGCCGCAGCGATTGCGCGGCGGCCACGATCTCGGCCACGGCGCTGTCCTCGCTCAGCCGCGCGTTCGACAAGGTCGCGAGCTCGGTCTCGTTGACCACCAGCACGTCGGTGAGCGCCAGCAGAGAGTTGGGGACGGTCGCGGCCGGCGCGGCGTTGAGAATGGTCGTGGCATTGCGGGCGCGGGCGAACAGCCGTTCGCTCACCGCGACCGGGGTTTCGAGCTGGGCGACCACGACGTCGCCATCGGCGATGTCGACCGACGAGATGTCGGCGTCGGTCATGCTCATGTTGGCGCCGGGCACGACGACGATGCTGTTCTCGCCGCGGCTGACGACGATCTGCGCGATACCGGTGGGCGCCTCGCCGGTCCGGCGCACGCCGGATGCATCGACGCCGTCCGCCTCGATCACCTCGAGCAGTCGAGCGCCGAACGCGTCATGCCCGACGCATCCGATCATCGCAACGCTGGCACCCAGCCGCGCCGCCGCCACCGCCTGGTTCAGGCCCTTGCCGCCGGGCAGGGTGTGGAAGGCCGAGCCCATGACGGTCTCGCCGGGCAGCGGCAGGGATGGCGCCTCGGCGACGAGATCCATGTTGAGGCTGCCGGCGACGATGACCCGGCCGCTCACCGCCACCTCTCGCGCACCGTCTCGCGGTGCAGCAGCAGCCACAGCATCGAGGCCAGGCCGCTGGCGCTGGCGATCTCGCCGCGCTCGAGCATGGCGCGCGCCTCGGCCAGCGCAAAGACGCGCACCAGGATGTCCTCGCCCTCGGTCGCGAGGCCGTGGATGCCGCCGGCCTTGCTGGCATCGACGCGCCCCAGGAACTGGGTCACCGTCTCCGACGTGCCGCCGGGGCTCGAGAGATAGGTCTGCATCGGCAGCAGCTCGAGGATGTCGAGGTCGGCCTCCTCGCGTGCCTCGCGCCGCGCGACATCCTCGGTCGTCTCGCCTGCATCGATGATGCCGGCGACGATCTCCCAGATCCAGGCCTGGCGACCCGCGACATGCGCGCCGGGCCTGAACTGGCGGATCAGCACCACCGCGTCGCGTACCGGATCGTAGGGCAGCACGGTGGCGGCATGGCCGCGCTCGAAAATCTCGCGCCTGACCTCGGGGCCGACGCCGCCGGCGAACAGCGTGTGGCGGAAGCGGTACTCGCCGATCTCGAAATAGCCCTTGAAGGCGGTGCGCCTCTCGACCGAGACGACCCGTTCCTCTTTCATCGCTGGACTCCGGCGTTCACGTCGGCGCCAGCGGTAGCAGACATCGCACAGCCGACCAAGAGGAGGGCGCATGAGTCCATCCCGCTGGTGGAATGCCTTCCCCCGCTGGCGGGGGAAGGTAGGAGTGGAAACACCATATGCGATCGCCCTGCCTGTCATCCCAATCGCAGCGATGGATGACAGATGGGCTCGACGACGTCAGAGCGTCTTCAGATAATCCATGAAGCGCTCCATCGTGCTGGTCCAGCCGCCCTTGTGCGATTGGGCCGAGGCGACGGTGTCGAAGCCGGTCTGCCACAGCGTCAGCCGCGTCCTGTCCTTGCCGGCCTCGGCGAACAGCACGGTCACCGTCGTCTCGTGATCGGGCGCGCCGCCGACATCGTCGGTGACGTAGGTGAAGACCAGCCGCTCCGGCTCGACCACCTCGCGATAGATGCCGTAGCGCAGGAAGACCTTGCCCTCGGGCGAGCGGATCTCCTTGCGCCACTTGCCGCCGGGCCGCACGTCCATCTGGCACGACACCATGGTGAAGCCCTGCGGGCCCCACCATTCCTGGACATGGCCGATCTCGACCCAGGCGCGATAGACCATGGGACGCGGGGCATCGAAGGTGCGGGTGAGGACAAGCTCGCGCTCGCCCGGCTGGGCAGGAATCCTATTTTCGGCGGCCACCCTTCTTCCCTTTCGCTTGCAGGGCGCGCAGATGCGCTTCGAGACGATCGAAGCTCTGTTCCCAGAAGCGACGGTACTGGTCAAGCCAGTCGGTGGCGTCTTTCAAGGGGGCGGCCTCCAGCTTGCACGGGCGCCACTGCGCCTCGCGGCCGCGCGTGATCAGCCCGGCGCCCTCCAGCACCTTCAGGTGCTTGGAGACCGCCGGCAGGCTCATGTCGAAGGGCTCGGCCAGCTCGGTGACCGACGCTTCGCCCTTCACCAGGCGGGCGAGGATGGCGCGCCGCGTCGGGTCGGCAAGGGCGGCGAAGGTGGCGCTGAGATGGTCGGAGGCCATGGCGGTGCGGGCAGATCCCTCAAATTAACTAATGGGTTAAATATACGCCTAGCGCCGGCGAAGTCAAGAAAGCGTGGCGCCGGTGCGGCCATCCTCCCCGGCCGCCGGGCGCACCGCGCCGGTCGTCGGATACTCCTGCACCGAGAACGGCACGCCGTCGTGGCGGCAGATCGCCCTGATCGCCGAGCGCGCGGTCAGCAGGCCGCTGGGCAGGCCGCCGCCGGGCTGCACCCAGTGCCCGACCATGGCGAAGTGGTACAGGCCGCGCAGCGTCTGCGGCAGGCCGCCGAAGCCGGTCCGCGGCGTCATCAGCCAGCCCTCCATGCTGCCCTGCCAGTTGCCGGTATAGGCCATGACCGTCGCCGGCGTGGCGACGTCGAGCACCTCGATGTCCCGGGCGACGCCGGGCAGGCGGCGGGCCAGGACGGCGATGACGGCGTCGGCGACGCGCTGCTTTTGCGCCTCGTAGCGCCGCGGCTGGTCGCGGCGCAGCTCGGCCCACCAGGCGTGATTGCGCGTCGGCAGGAAGCAGGTGACGGCGGTCTTGCCCGGCGGCGCGAAGGTCGGGTCGAAGTGGAACAGGCGGAACGACAGGCTCTGCAGCCGGGTCTGGGGATCGACCTCCAGCGCCTGGTCGAGCACCAGGGTGAGGTAGCCCGGCTCGCGCGACAGCTCGCGCGCCACGCCGAGCGAGACCTGGACATAGGACGGGAAGGTCTCGTAGCCGGCGAAGGCCTTCTCGAAGGCGGGATCGTTGTACCTGCCGCCGAGCAGCTGGTGCAGCGTGGCGTGCGCGTCGGCGGCGGAGATCACCCAGTCGGCCGGGATCATCTCGCCGTCCTCGAGCTGCACGCCGATGGCGCGGTCGTTCTCGACCAGCACCTTGGCGACCCGGGTGCCGCAGCGCACCCGCCCGCCGAGCACGAGCAGCTCGTCGAGGATCTCGCGGATCAGCGCCTGCGAGCCGCCGATGGCGTAGCCGGCGTTGCGCGCGCTCATCCAGGCCAGCGAGATGACCAAGGCGAGCAGCGACAGCCGGCCGGTCGCGCCGCCCTCAAAGAAGCGCCGCAGCAGGGAGTGCTTGTAGCGCCGGGCATAGGTCTCGGTGCTGAGATGCGCCAGGCGCCACAGCAGGGGCAGCTCGGGCAGCACCTTCATGAAGCCCACCAGCATCGCCGGCCACGGCTCGCCGATCGGCGGCATCGGCACGTTGACGAGGTGACGCACGGCGTCGACGAAGCGGCGGATCTCGCCTTCGTCCTGCGGCGCGACCCGCAGCAGCTCGGCTTCCAGGCGATCGACGTCGGTGTAGATGCGCAGGCTGGCGCCGTGCTCGTCCTCGAGCCGCACGAACTCCTCGTGATCGACGAAGCGCAGCCGCTCGAAATCGCAGACCTCGCGCCACTGCGCGTGCAGCGTGCCGTTGGGATTGGAGCCCACCAGCCAGTGCATGCAGGTCTCGAAGGTGTAGTCGCCGCGCCGCCAGCTCGCCGCCAGGCCGCCGACGCTGTTGTGCTGCTCGACCAGCTCGACGTCGTAGCCGCACTTGCGGGCGTAGACAGCGGCGCACAGGCCGGCGATGCCGCCGCCGACGATGACGATCCTGCGTGTGCCCTGTGCCATGCGCCCGCGCTCCCCTGCCAGCCGGCCCAATAGGCACGGCGGCGCGCGGCGCGCATTGACCCAGATCATGCCGGTGCATGGTCTTGCCTTCCCCCGGAGGGGGAAGGGAAGTGCGGTATCCTCTTTCCTTCTCCCCGCGCAGGCGGGGAGAAGGTGCCGAGCGTCAGCGAGGCGGATGAGGGGCTTCCTCGCGCAACGACGATCACCGTCGTTGTCGAGACTCCGCGAAGCCCCTCATCCGCCCTTCGGGCACCTTCTCCCCGCCTTCGCGGGGAGAAGGAAGACCCGACCTACGCTGATGAACCCGACTCGTTCGCTATCCTGACGCCGCACACCGAGGAGGAAGGCGCGGGCGTCGTGAGCAGGCCGGATCCGTGATCGCTGGCCGTGCTTGCGCCTAGCGCCGGTCGATGACCGTCCGGAAGGAGCCGCAGACCGAGTCCCTACAATTCGACGTGATGCGATTGCCGTCGGCAGAGATCGTCCCGGTGCAGGTTCCGACCGTGGAGATTCCGACCGCGTAGGCGGTGCGGTAGCTGACCTCCACCCGTTGGCCGGTTACCACGCTGGTACCCTGCGACGTATAGGAGCCGCGACATCCCTGCCCCGAAGCGGTGAAGTGATAGCGATCGCCGGACTGGGTCATCGAGTACACGGCGCCCCAGTTGTCGACCCAGCGCGTGGCAACGGGCACATCCCGGCGCAACGCTGTCGATGGACCAGGGGCGACGGGGGTTGCGACCGGCGTACCCTGACCACCGGGTGCCGGCTTGTTCTTCAGCGCGGCGAGCCGGTTGCGCGCCATGCCGGCGAACTGGCCGTTGGGATACTTCTTGAGATACTCGTTGTAGTCGCCGGCCTGGCCGCTCTTGTCGGCTGACTGCCACATCGCGAGCTCGAGCTGGCGATCGTCGAAGGCGGGGGCGCCCGGCGGTGCCGGGGTGGCGGCCGGGGATCCCGGCGGCTGCGCCGCTGCGGCGGCGTGGAAATAGAACTCGCCGCGGAAGGACGAGCTGACCCATGGTGTCTGCTTGTTGCCCGATGCGCGGGCCACGCCATCGATGGTGCGCTTGAATACTTCCTCGAGCTTCAGCCCGGGCATCACGATCGCCTTGAGCAGCTCGGTCGTGTACAGCCCGTTGGCGCCGTCGCCATCGGCCGCGGTCTCGCCCGGCGCCGTGGCGTAGGCGATGACGGTGCCGCGCGGCGCATCGGTCTGCGCCAGGCCGCGGCTCGTCGAGCGGAAGCGGCGCGCGAAGGGATTGTCGCGGCAGGCGTCGAGGATCACCAGGCTGAGCCGGGCGCGCGCCTCGTCGAGCCGGCTGAGCACGTCGTTGACGTCAAGCGTCTCATACTTGACCTCGTCCTCGTTGCTGAGCGCGGCGTCGACCGGGATCAGGTAGTTGAGGCCGCGCACCTGCATGCCGTGGCCGGCGTAGTAGAACAGCCCGACGCCGCCGGGCGTCAACTTGGCGGAGAACTCGCGCAACCCCTCGAGCAGGCCGCGCCTTGTGGCATTCTCGCGCAGGATCACATCGAAGCCGGCGTCGCGCAGCACCTCGGCCATCGCACGTGCGTCATTCACCGGATTCCTCAGCGCCTCGGCGTTCTGATAGGCGCCGTTGCCGACGACCAGGGCGACGCGCGATTCACCCTGGGACCACGCGGTCGTCGACCACGCCAGTGCGAGGCCGATCAGGACGACAGACCACCACCTCATGACGGCCTCCCCTTTGAGGCCATGATACACAAAGTGGCTCGCGTTGTGACGGGCCGCGCGGCGCAACGACCCCAGACGGGCGGGCGCCGGGCTCCGACGACGTCGGCTAGTCGATCACCACGCACACACGCGCCACGTCGTCGCCCTTCAGCAACAGGGTGGCATTGTCGAGCGCGCCGATGAATTGCGTGTAGAAGTCCTTGGTCGCCGTGGCGGCGATCGGGCCCAGGATGCCGAGGTTGGTGGTGGTGCCGACCGTCGAGGGAAACGTGACGCCCGAACTTGACTTGGCGGTAGCCTGCAGGCTGCGGGCATTGACCAACTCGGCGGAAGCGGTGACGGCGCCCGGTGTCGGGTCGTTCACCACCTTGGCAAAGAAGCCCAGTTCGCCATTCTTGATGCTCGGACCGTTGTAGCCGACGATCTCCAGCCCGCCCACGCCGCGACCGCGCAGCTTGCTGGCCAGCACCTCCACCGTGGAGGTGCCGGCCTTGCCTCCCACCTGCGCGCCGGCATAGCAGGAGGTCACGACCAGCTTCTTCAGCGCGCCGGTCACGCCCAGCGTCGGGTGGGCCAGCGCGTTCCCGATCTCGTCGGCGGACCAGCGCTCGATGGCGCCGGGCTTGCCATGCCCGACCAGCGCCAGCCCGGTCACTGCCGACAGGTTGAGCGTGGATGAAAACGGCACTACCCGGGTGTCGGGCACGCTCTGGCTGTAATTCAGCTTGGACAAGGCAAAGGCCACGCTGGTCTGGATCACGAAGTCGTACTGCCCGTGCGAGTTCTCGAACACGATCACCATGACGTTCTCCCCGCCTGAGTCGCCCATTCCCAGTACAACCGTGAGATGGTGCGAAAGCTATCACTCTGCTTGGATGGCGGGAAGCGGTGATCGCGGGATTGTGCTGACTGCAACAGGACTGAAGTAGTGGAGATGACAGCGATGCTGAGGGCACCGTGAGCAGGCCGGATCCGCGATTGCTGGCGGTGCTTGCGCGCTTCGACCTGGCGGACCGGTTCGCCGAGGCGCACGGCCGGCACGGATCGACCGAGCGCAAGCTGGCCGCGTGGAGCGACCTGGCGATCATGCTGCTGCACGAATACGCGCCCGAGTTCCGCCGCGGCGGCCGCAGGCGCGAGCAATGGCTGACCGATGCGGAGATGACCGAGGTGTTCCGCGCCGGGCTGCAGAGCGGCGCCGGCCTGCTGCCCGTCCTGCTGTGGCCCGACAAGATCGCGCAGGCTTGGCTGCTGCGCGCCGTCGATCGCTACAAGGGCAGGCTGCCGACCAAGACGCTGACCCGGCCGGAGGTGGCGCGGCGCGAGCTGCCCCGGCGCTTCCAGTCGATCAAGAAGCCGGACGCGCTGCGCCAGAAGGTGTCGGCGGCGCGCAAGGCGGTGGGCGGCGAGCTCGACCTCTACCTGCCGGAATCGACGTACCGTTTGCTGCGGGGGGCTTTCGGTAACGCCGCGGTCCCTTCCTCGGGCAAGCCCGACCAAGCTTAATCACCTCGGGTCAAGCGCGGACTCCAGGCCTGCCCTGGATGTCTCGCTGCGCTCGACATGACAACGGTTTGTCATCCCGAGCGCTGCGAGGAATCCAGGCGGGTCCTGGATGTCTCGCTGCGCTCGACATGACAGCGGACTGTCATCCCGAGCGCAGCGAGGGATCTACGCGGGTTGCCTGGATCCCTCGCTGCGCTCGGGATGACAGGTGCCGAAGGTGATGAGATGACGACAATCCTGAACTACGCCGATCCGAAGGAGCGGGGCCTCGTGCCCGGGCTGAGCCGATGCCTGGCACCGCCCCGCTGACGCCGCAGATCCTCGAGCGGCTCGGCCAGCTGATCCTGCTGCTGAGCTCGCCGCACGACGGCGAGAAGGTCGCCGCCTGTGGCGCGATCACGCGCACCCTGGGGGCCGCCGGGCTCGACCTGCATGCCCTGGCGGAGATCGTCCGGCGCGCGGCCGCCGCCGATGCGCCGCCCGATCCGCCCAGGGACGCGACATCGCCGCAGGGCAGGGCCGCCTGGTGCCTGCGCGTCGGCGCCGCGATCCTCAAGTCGCGCGAGCGCAAGTTCCTCCACGACATCGCCCGCGCGCGCTTCGCGCTCACCGACAAGCAGCGCGTCTGGCTCGAGGCCATCGTCGAGCGGGTGCAGGCGGCCGCAAGATGAGCGCCGAGACCGCCGAGCGGGCGGAGCTCGACCTGGAGAGCGACGCGCCGGTGTTCTCCGACGACGCGCTGGCCCTGGACTTCGCGACGATCCACGCCGACCTGCTGCGCTACGTCGCCGGCTGGGGCGCCTGGATGCATTACGCCGACGGGCGCTGGCGGCAGGAAAGTACGCTGTTCGCCTTCAACCAGGCGCGCCGCGTCTGCCGCTGGCGCGCCGCCTCGGCGACCGACAGCCGCGTCGCCATCGGGCTGACCTCGGCCAGGACCGTGGCCGCGGTCGAGCGCATGGCGCAGGCCGATCGCCGCATGGCGGCCACCGTCGAGCAGTGGGACGTCGACCCGATGCTGCTCAACACGCCGGCCGGCGTGGTCCATCTGAAGACCGGCTTCTGCCGGCCGCACGATCCCGCCGACTGCCTGACCCGGATCACGGCGGTCGCGCCCGACCGGACGGCGAGCGCGCCGAACTGGGCCGCCTTCCTGCGGCGCGTCACCGGCGACGACGCAGAGCTGATCGGCTACCTCAAGCGGCTCAGCGGCTACATACTCACCGGCCGCACCGACGAGCAGATCCTCGCCTTCGCCCACGGCACCGGCGCCAACGGCAAGAGCGTGTTCATCAACACCATCGCCGGCATCCTCGGCGACTACGCGCGGACGGCGCCGATCGAGACCTTCACCGACAGCGCGCTCGAGCGCCACCCGACCGAGCTCGCCATGCTGCGCGGCGCGCGCCTGGTGAGCGCCGTCGAGACCGAGCAGGGCCGCCGCTGGGCCGAGTCGCGCATCAAGGCGCTGACCGGCGGCGACAGGATAGCGGCGCGCTTCATGCGCCAGGATTTCTTCGAGTACGTGCCGCAGTTCAAGCTGCTGATCGCCGGCAACCACAAGCCCAGCCTGCGCAGCGTCGACGAGGCGATCCGCCGGCGCCTGCATCTGATCCCGTTCGCCGTCACCATTCCGCCCGCCGAACGCGACCCGTCGCTTGCCGCCAGGCTGCGGGCGGAGTGGCCCGCCATCCTCGCCTGGATGATCGAGGGCTGCATCGAGTGGCAGCGCCACGGGCTGATGGTCCCGCACGCCGTGCGCGCCGCCACGGCGCAGTACATCGAGGCCGAGGACGCCTTCGGCCAGTGGCTCGGCGAATGCGTGCAGCGCCGCGAGACCGCCTACGAGACCACCGCCGACCTCTTCGCCTCGTGGAAGGCCTGGGCCGAACGCGCCGGCGAACATCCCGGCAGCCTCAAGCGCTTCAGCCAGACGATGAGCGATCGGGGGTTTGAAGGCAGACGGCAAGCGCGGACCGGAAAGACCGGCTTCGACGGCGTCCACCTGATCCGCCCGGGCTACACCGACGATCCCCGTTACGGCGGCTGATCCGGCGAGGGGTGAAGGATGGTGAAGGATTTTCCGTTATCGACCGTCCGCGCACGTGACGCCGATAACCCGACAAAGGTTCACCATCCTTCACCCCCGGCTGGTCTCGAAGCGCTGTTCCGGTCAGGGAAGCGGCACGGGCGCGGGGCGATCGAACTTCACGAGATTGAGCGCGGGCAGCGGGCCGCCGGGGAACTGCGCCAGCGGCGCGCCGATCGAGAGTGGCCCGAGATCGAGGCCGAAGAAGCCGAGCCGTTCGATCAGGCTGCCGACCTCGGCCCGCGCGCGCGCATCGTCGCCCGAATAGAACAGCACGCGGCGTCCGCCTTCAGCCGCCGGATCGTCGGAGAGGAGATCCGGCGGCAGGTGATTGAACGCCTTGACCACGCGCGCGCCGGGTACGAGCTCGGCGAACACCGCCGTCGATGTGCGGCCGTCAAGGTCCGCCGGCTTGAAGAGGGGCGCCTCGATCGGATTGTTGGCGTCGATCACGACGCGGCCGGCGAAGTCCGGCAGGCCGCCCAGGGCCGCGGGCAGTCTGGACCAGTTCACCGCGACGAGGACGATGTCCTTCGCCGCGGCGTCCTCGCGCGTGCCGGCGGTGATCGTCGAGCCGATGGTACGCACGACGTCGCGCAGCGAATCCGGGCCGCGGCTGTTGGACAGGGTCGCGGGGATGCCGTGGCGCGCCAGCGCGCTGGCGAAGGCCCGGCCGATATTGCCGGCGCCGATGATGCCGATGCTGCTCATGGCTGTGTCTCCTTGGAGTGGATGCGATGGGATCAGGCGGTCAGGCCGCCATCGGCGACGATGTCGGCGCCGGTGACGAAGCTCGCCTGCGGGCTGGCGAGGTAGGCGACGACGCCGGCGATCTCGGCCGGCTTGCCGTAGCGGCCCAGCGCGATGCCCGGGCCGACGATCTGCGACACCGGGCCGTCGGCCGGGTTCATGTCGGTGTCGGTCGGACCGGGATGCACCGTGTTGACGGTGATGCCGCGCGGACCGAGATCGCGCACCAGGCTGCGGTTGAAGCCGGTGATCGCACCCTTGGTCAGGGTGTAAAGCGACGCGCCGCCGAAGGCGACGTAGCGGACGGTCGACGAGCCGATATGGATGATGCGTCCGCCGGGCCGCATGTGGCGCGCGGCCTCCTGGGTGGCGACGAAGACTCCGGTGACGTTGACCGCGATCATGCGATCGTAGTCGGCCATCGCGATCTGATCGATCGGTCCGCCCAGAGCCAGCCCGGCGTTGTTGACCAGGATGTCGATGCCGCCGAAAGCCTCGACCGTCCTGGCGACCGCCGCGCGCACGGCGGCGGGATCGCCGGCGTCGGCGCGGATGGCGAACGCCCGACCGCCGGTCGCCTCGATCTCGGCGACGACGGCGGCCGCTTTGTCTGGTGAGGCGCTGTAGGTCAGGGCAACGGCCGCGCCGTCGGCCGCCAGGCGCCGTGCGATGGCGGCACCAATGGATCGCGAGCCGCCGGTGACAAGGGCGACCTTGCCGGCGAGGGTGGCGAGGGACGCCTGAGGTGAAGCAGCGATGTCGATCATGGTCGGGACCTCCGATTGTGCTGGGCCCAACCTGCATGGTTCATTGCAATTAGATTAGGCGGTAATCTCTTGCAAATATTTCAATGAATCATTGAAAATGAGTCCATGGAAACGCTCGCCAATCTCGAATCCTTCGTCCGCAGCGCTGAAGGCGGCAGCTTCTCCGAGGCCTCGCGGCGCCTCTCGCTGACGCCGGCGGCGGTCAGCCGCAACGTCGCGATGCTGGAGCGTAATCTCGGCGTGCGCCTCTTCCAGCGCTCGACGCGACGGCTGACCCTGACCGAGGCCGGCGAACGGTTCCTGCTGTCTATCGGCGGCAGCCTTGAAGCGTTGCAGACGGCGATCGCCAACGTCGCGACCGACTCGGCGGAACCCGCCGGTGTCCTGAAGGTCAGCATGGCACCGACCTTCGGTATCGCGCACGTCCTGCCGCTGTTGCCGGCGTTTCGATCGCGCTATCCCCGGATCCGGCCGGATTGGCACTTCGAGAATCGCACTGTCGACCTGATCGGCGAATCCTATGACGCCGCGATCGGCGGTGGCTTCGAACTGGCGTCGGGTGTTGTGGCGCGGGCGATTGCGCCGGCGCACATCGTGGCCGTCGCGTCGCCCGGGTACATGGCGGGTCGCGTATCACCGACCGATCCATCGCTGCTTGCTGCGTTGGACGGCATCGTGATGCGCTCGCAGCGCACGGGACGCGTCCGCCACTGGACCATGCGCGACGCCTCCGGTGTCGAGATGGTGGAGCGGCTCGACGAATCCATCGTGGTGAACGATCCGGCGGCGATGCGCGAGGCCGCGCAGCTGGGACTCGGCGTGGCGATGATCGCCGTGCCCGATGTGCTGCACGATCTGGAGAATGGCACGCTGATCCGGCTCATGCCGCGCTGGTACGCGGATGCCGGCGCGATCTCGCTCTACTACGCGACCCGTACATTGATGCCAGCCAAGACGCGCGCCTTCGTCGACTTCATCGTCGAAGCGTTCCGACGTCAGCGCCTGGCCGAACGCTTTGCCGGCAGTATCGGTTGAGTTCGATGCGCGACGGGGAGGTTGGCTCCGGAGGAGGGAATGCACTGCGCCTTTAGCGCATTGTTGGCTCGACGATCGGCAAATCGGCGATGCCAACGGTCAAATTGCCCTTCAATTGCTCTCGTCGCGCCTTCGTCACCCAAGCGCTCCAGATTGTACGCTGATTGATCGTTCGACGGCGCCCGCGATCGACACAACTCGGATTCGCGACCGCGGCGTTCGCCGCTTTACTCGACTACTTCGTCGGCAAGGGCGAACAGAGACGGCGAAACAGTAAGGCCAAGCGCCTTGGCAGCTCTCAAGTTGATACCGAAACCGAACTTCTCTGGCTGCTGTACCGGCAGGTCGGCGGCCTTCTCGCCTTTGAGTATGCGATCGACGTAAGACGCCGAGCGCCGAAAGATCTCATTGGTATCGGGCCCATAGGCCATGAGACCGCCCTCGCCGACATATGTCAGGAAGACCGAGATCGTCGGCAGGCGGTACTGCAACGCCAGGGCCGCGGTCTCCTTGCCATGAGCAAACATGAAGGCATCTGCCGCCACAATGCCGGCTCCGCCTTTCGTGCGGCCGAGGTCGGCCATTGCGGCATGAAGCGCATCGATGCTCTCTACCGGAGACGCCACAATGTCGATCGCGCTCGGCAATATGGAGCGCAGATTTCGCAAGTCCTGAAGGTACTGTGGGTTGATCGTTGGATGGTAGAATAGCCCGGCTTTTTTGGTCGAGGGTGCGGCCAACGTGAGGAGGCTCCACCATTTGCCGATCAACTCAGTGGTGACGTAGGTGAAGCCGGTGATGTTGCCGCCAGGTCGCGCCAGACTCCTGACGTGGCCCAGCTCGACCGGATTTCGCGACATCGCGAAGACGATCGGGATGGATTCGGTTGCCTTCTTGAACGCGACAACAGCCGGTGTTCCGTTGGCAAGTATCACGTCGGGCCTGAGAGCCACGAGCTCGGCGGCATAACGCTCCAGGTTCGCCACCTGGCCAGCTCCCCAGCGAACCTCGATGCGAATTGTCCTGCCAGTTTTCCACCCAAGGACATCGAGGCCCTTGAAAAAGGCCACCAGGGCTTCCTGGGCCCCGTTGTCCTGGGGCGTGGCCAGCATGAGGATGCCGATCAGCGGCAAGTCCTTCTGCTGTGCGCCCGCGCTCAGCGGCCACATACCTGCGCCGCCGAGCAGCGAAATGATTTCGCGCCGCTTCATTGGCTCCCCCCGGTCGAGAGCGCCGCAAGGACATCTTAGCTGCTTGGATTGATGCGCCTAGGCAAATAATCGGATGTCTGTTCCTCGCCAGACTCGGGCGTCCAGCGCTGTCCGCTCTTACGCAGCCATGTGGGGCAATGCAGAGCTCGGCGCCATCGATCCAAGCGGGCCCGATTCACCGGCACACAACCTGGTTGGTGCGGTGCCGCGTCGCGCGCGCCAGGAACGATTCGCCGATCGCCATGCAGCCGCAGGCCGCGCGACTGCCGTACCGCTACCTGATGCGCGACCTCGCCTGCCAGGCACTGACCGGCAGCTAGGCGCCCGCGATCCGCAGCTTGCCGAGGAAGTCGCGCTTGCCGAGCGGCACGCCCTTCTGGCGCAGGATGTCGTACGCCGTCGTGGCATGGAAATAGAAGTTCGGCAGCGAGAACGACATCAGGAAGCCCTCTGCCTTGAACGGGATCTTGCGGTCGCCGACCGTGAAGATCACGTCCTTGCCCTCGATGCCGTTCACCTCGTCGGGCTTGATCGCCTCGAGCGAGGCGCGAGCGTCGCTCACCAGCTTCTGAAGATCGGCATAGTCCTCGCCTACGGGCTTGGGCGGCGAGAAGGCGCCTTCTATCGCGCCCCTGACGCCGCCGGCGGAGTGGTGCGCAGCCGAGACGACCTGGAAGCGGAACGGCGCCATGTCGGGAAACAGCCTCGTCTCCACGATCTCGTCGGGATCGAGTCCCTTCTCCTGGCAATGCGCGAGTCCCTTGGCGAGAAAGCCCTCGACGCCGCCGAGAACCTGCAGGAACGACGTGACGCTGAGGTCGTAGAGTGAAATGGCCATGAGGTATCTCCCTTTATGGCGACGTTACGATATCGCGACGAGCTCGGCGAGCGCGCGATGGTCGGTGAGCCACGCCCACTCGCTGTAGCGTTTCACCAGTTCCAGCGAATTCAGGAACTCGATCGCGCCCATCGGCCGGCCGAACACATGCGCATGCACCGTAATGTCGAGGCAGCCCGCTGGCCGGCCGAGAAGCGGCCAATTGGCGACGATGCGTTCGAGGATGCGCGTGAACGCCTCGGGTTCGGCGCCGTAGCGGATGTAGAGCGGCATGTCGTTCACTTCCATGGTGAACGGCACGGCCGCAATCGCGCCTGACGCCGTCGTGTGGCGGCGCGGCAGGTCGGTGTCGAAGAAGTCGGCATGCCAGAGGAAGCCTGCCTTCGCCAGCAACGCCGACGTGCGCTCGCTCGGCGTGCAGCGCGGACTGAGCCAGCCCGGCGGCGGGCTGCCGGTGGATTGCGCGATGGCCTCGACGCAGCGCTTGAGGTCGTGCGCTTCCTCCTCCGCCGTCTGATAGGAGGGGATGATGTTCTGGCCCCAGCCATGGGCGGCCACGACATGGCCGGCGCCGACGATGGCGCGCATCAGCTCGGGATAGCGCTCGGCGACAATGCCGCTCACATAGAAGACGGCGCGCTGCTTCTGGCTCGCGAGAACGTCGAGCAGCCGCCATGCGCCGACCTTCGGACCGTACTCCGCCCACGAGCGGCCTTGCCGGTCGAGCACGCCCGCCCGCAGCGGATTGCCCATCGGTCCGATGCCCGGCGCGGAATCGTCGGTCCAACCTTCGAGCATGACGCTCACCGAAATCGCCAGCGGCTTGTCGTTCGGCCAGCCTGCGGGAAGGGATTGGGTGGGGATCATTAGTTTGCTGCGTCCCAGGCCATATGAACTGCGAACGCAGCAGGGTATGTCCTCCTTCAGCGGCAGAGCAATGCCTCAAAAGGACCGCCGACGCTCTGAGAAGCCGTGCGCCTTGCCGATTTACTCTGAGCACGTCGACAGGCGGAAGTGCTCGGGGGCAAAGGCTCTTGAATCGGTGCGCGTAGGTCTGAGCCGAAATAGCTCCGGAGGAGGGGTTCGAACCCAGCCATCACCGTCGCAAGGTCATCGACCCAACCGTGCTAGTGGACCGCTTATGCCGCCGTATTGAAATTGCCCGAGTTCTGATGGACTTTCGGAGGCGCGGTCTAGAAAAAGAGCAAGATGCCGGACGACGAGTTTCCCTATCCTTTCGAGCTAGTATTGGAAGGCGTGCCGATATCCCTCCAAGCCAGTCCGGGCTCGCGGGCCCGCTGGAAGGGGGAGGTTTATCGCGTGGGTCTGGAGCGGCGGCAGGCGATCTATGATGTGGGCTTCCTGGACTATCGCGCGCTTTCCCTCACGATTTACTACTTCCCAAGCGCTCCCATGGATGGTGACGTCGACAACATTGTGAAGCCCATCATGGATGGCCTGATTGGTGTGGCCTACCTCAACGACAATGTCATCGAGCGGGTGGTTGTTCAGAAGTTCGAACCGAACGTCGATTGGGACTTTTCCGACCCCAGCGACCAACTTGCCGCGGCATTGGATGCGGTGGCACCTATTGTCTATATTCGAGTTGATGACGATCTGAGCTGGAGGAGGCTCTAATGAGTTCATCCACTCAAAAGTCGCCACAAGAAGCCGAAGTCGCGTTCCTGGAGAGTGTGCGACCTCGGTATGAGGCTGACGGATTCACGTTCACGATCTCACCCCAGCGGTCAGATCTGCCAGACTTCCTTGGCACTTACGTACCGGATGCCATCGCGCGCAAGGGCGGCATCAGCATCGCTATCGAAGTGAAGCGCAATCAGACGCCGGCGGCCGATATGTCACTGCGAAAGATTCGGCGCCTGTTCGACGGACACGACGATTGGCGATTCAATGTGATGTTCATGGGAAACGAGGCGCTGCTTTCTGGCGCCATCCCTCCAATGCAGCCGGCCGAGATCCGGAGGCGAATGAACGAACTGAAGGCGCTTGCGGACCGCCAAGCCGCGTTCGTGCTGGCATGGTCGCTTTTGGAAGCGGTGCTGAACTCCCAAAGCAAGGAGGAAGCTGGTCGACCCAGGGCAGCAGGTACGGTGATCCAATCGCTTGCGATGAACGGGCTAATCGAACCCGAGACCGAGCGTCGGCTGCGAGGTCTCGTGGACCTTAGGAACCGGATCGTGCATGGCGACCTGGGTGCAGAGCCGACACCGAGTGAAGTCCAGTCCGTCCTGTCGGCAATCGACGAAACCCTCAAGGCTGAGGCTCACTAGCAAGGCTGCCAAGTGTTGGAGCTGTCCGATTGAAGGTCGTGCCAAAACCCAAGGTTGGCTCCGGAGGAGGGATTCGAACCCCCGACCCGGCGGTTAACAGCCGCCTGCTCTACCACTGAGCTACTCCGGATCACGGCAGCGCGGACGACGTCAGCGTCCGCCCGGCGCGGGGCGGTTTCTTGCAGACGCCGCAGGCGCTTGCAAGCGGATTCTCCCCTGTCCGCGCGCTGGTGGCCGCGCGCTGGAGGCCCGAGCCGGAATCGAACCGACATAAAAGGATTTGCAGTCCTCTGCATAGCCATTCTGCCATCGGGCCGGCATCGCTGGCGCCACGCGGTATAGGTGCGCCCCGCGACAGGGTCAAGCGCTGCACGGCCTTATCGCCGCGACGCCGCAAAGGTGACAATATCGCCGCGCCATCATCCGCTGCCATTGACTGATCGGGGAGATCCCATGGTTGCCGCATCCATCATCCGCGTCCCTCGCGTGCTTGGACTGGCGGCCCTGGGAGCCGCCCTTTTGATGTCGGCCTCGACCTTGGCCCAGGAGCTGGCGCTCAAGCGGGTGATGCTGTCCTCCGGCGGCGTCGGCTATTTCGAGTACGAGGTCTCGGTCGAGGGCGACGCCTCGCTGAAGCTCACCGTCGGCCTCGACCAGGTCGACGACGTGCTCAAGAGCCTCGTCGTCTACGACGACAAGGGCGGGGTGGGCGGCCTGAACCTCGCCGGCCGCGAGCCGCTGTCGCAGACCTTCAAGGACCTGCCGTTCGACCAGGGCGCGCTGGGCTCGCCGGCGGCGCTGCTCAACGCGCTGCGCGGCGCGGAGATCAGCGTCGGCGGCGCGCGCGCCATGACCGGCCGCGTCGTGGCGGTGACGCCCGAGACCGTCATGACGCCCGATCGCCGCGCGCTGCAGACGCGCAACCGCGTCACCATGATGACCGACAAGGGCCTGCAGCAATTCGTGCTGGAGGAGGCGGAGAACCTGCAGTTCGCCGACCCGGCGCTGCGCGAGCAGGTGCAGCGCGCGCTGGCCGCCGTCGCCAACAACCGCGCCAAGGACGCGCGCACCATCGAGCTGACCTCGAAGGGCAAGGACCGGCGCACGGTGCGCGTCGCCTATATCGTCAGCGCGCCGCTGTGGAAGGCGTCGTACCGCCTGACCATGCCGTCCGACGACGCCGCGACCAAGGCGCAGCTGCAGGGCTGGGCGGTGGTCGAGAATCTCAGCGGCCAGGACTGGAAGAACGTCGAGCTCACCCTGGTCTCGGGCCAGCCGGTGATGTTCCGCCAGGCGCTGTATCGCGCCTACTACGTCGATCGGCCGGAGGCGCCGGTCGAGGTCGTCGGCCGCCTGCTGCCCAATGTCGATCAGGGGCAGACGCCATATCCACCGCCACCGCCGGCGCCGGCGTCGGCACCCGCGCCGCGCATGGCGCCGGGGGCGCCGGCACAGTCGCGCGCCGATGGCCGCGCCGTCGGCATGGGCGGCGCTGCCGACCGCGTCGAGCGCACGCTGCCGACCAATCTGGCGGTGCCCGCCGAGTCGGTCGCGGCGCAGGAGGCGCTGACCCAGGTGCTGTTCCGCTTCCCGACGCCGGTCACGGTCGGCAACGGCCGCACCCTGTCGGTGCCGATCATCAACGGCGATGTGCCGATCAAGCGCCAGGCGCTCTACCAGCCGGAAACCAGCCCGCGCAATCCGCTCGCCTCGGTGCGGCTGATGAACGACGGCGGCAGCGGCCTGCCGCCGGGCGTGATCACGATCTACGAGCGCCACGGCGCGCCGGGCTCGGGCGACATCACCTATGTCGGCGACGCGCGGCTGGCGGCGCTGCCGCCGGGCGAGAACCGCCTGCTGTCCTACGCGCTCGACCAGAAGATCAGCGTCGAGCGCGAGAGCGCGCGCACCGACACGCTGGTGCGCGGCAGCATCTCAGGCGGCGTGCTGAAGTACGAGACCCTGCAGCGCCAGACCGCGACCTATCGCGTGCGCGCGCCGGCGCGCGAGGGCCGCCAGCTGCTGATCGAGAACCCGAAGCTGTCCGGCTGGAAGCTGACCAAGCCGGTCAATCCCGACATCGGCCAGATCGAGGGCAAGTATCGCGTGCCGTTCGACCTGAAGGGCGGCGAGGTCTACAGCTTCGAGATCGTCCAGGAGCAGACGGTGTCGCAGCAGCTGGCGCTGGTCAGCGCCGACGTCGAGCAGGTGCGCTACTTCGCGCGCGCCCGCGAGTTCGACCAGAAGACGCGCGACGCGCTTGGCCGGCTGATCCAGCTGCAGGGCGCGGTGGTCGCGGCGTCGAAGGTGCTGGGCGAACTCGACGGCCAGCGCCAGCGCATCGTGCAGGAGCAGGCGCGCATCCGCGACAACCTCGGCCGCGTGCCCTCGGGCACCGACCTGCACCGGCGCTACCTCGCCACGCTCGACCGCCAGGAGACCGAGCTCGAGGCGCTGGCCAAGCGCCGCGGCGAGGCCGAGACCGCCGTCCAGGCCGCGCGCGACGCGGTGTCGAAATACGTCGCCGGTCTCGGCTAGGTCAAACTACCTTCCCCCGGAGGGGGAAGGTGCCCGCAGGGCGGAAGGGGGATGTCGAAGACGGACTCATGCGTTCGTCTTCGACATCCCCCATCCGGCGCTTCGCGCCACCTTCCCCCTCCGGGGGAAGCTAGTGGTTCAGCAATTCCATTCGATCGGATCGCGCTCTCGCGAACCGGGCGAATCCCCGCATCTCCTTGATTTCGCTCCGGTCTTGGCCGCTGGCCTTGCCCAAGGAAACGTGTTACGAAGCGCCACGATTGCTGCCGGCTCCCCGTCGGCGGAACGCGTGGTCGCATTCGGCGGCCGCATCTTGTGAACGGCGCCGACGCAACGGCGACGAGAGATCTCGAGTGAGGGAAGAACAATGAGCGACGTCGCCGACCGCGTGAAGAAGATCGTCATCGAGCATCTCGGCGTAGAGGACGGCCAGGTGAAGCCGGAGGCGAAGTTCATCGACGATTTGGGCGCCGACAGCCTCGACACCGTCGAGCTGGTCATGGCCTTTGAGGAAGAGTTTGGCGTGGAGATCCCCGACGACGCCGCGGAGAAGATCCAGACCGTCGGCGACGCCATCAAGTTCATCGAGACCAATTCCTGAGCGGGCTCGTGCCGGCGCCGGCCATCGGCGATGGCCGGCGTTCGCATGTCTGCCGGAATTCATCGAGGGACTGAGGAGAGCCGATGCGACGCGTGGTCGTGACGGGCATGGGCATGGTGACGCCGCTGGGCGACGGCGTCGACACGACGTGGCGCGGGCTGCTTGAGTCGAAGTCGGGCATCCGGCCGATCCAGAGCTTCGACGTGACGGACCTGCCGACCAAGATCGCCGGCAATGTGCCGCTGGGCGACAAGGCCAACGGCCATTTCAACGCCGACCTCTACATGCTGCCCAAGGACCAGCGGAAGGTCGACCAGTTCATCATCTACGGCGTCGCCGCCGCCGCGCAGGCGGTCGCCGACGCCGGCTGGGACAATCCCGGCGAGGAAGAGAAGCAGCGCACCGGCGTGATGATCGGCTCGGGCATCGGTGGCCTGAACACGATCTACGAGGGCTCGGTGACGCTCAAGGAGCGCGGCCCGCGACGGCTGAGCCCGTTCTTCATCCCCTCGGCGCTGATCAACCTGGTCTCCGGCCAGGTCTCGATCAAGTTCGGCTTCAAGGGTCCCAACCACGCCGTCGTTACGGCCTGCTCGACCGGCGCGCACGCCATCGGCGATGCCGCCCGCCTGATCGCGCTCGATGATGCCGACGTCATGGTCGCCGGCGGCGCCGAGGCCGCGGTCTGCCGCATCGGCATCGCCGGCTTCAACGCCTGCAAGGCGCTGTCGACCGGCTACAACGACACGCCCGAGAAGGCCTCGCGTCCCTGGGACAAGGGCCGCGACGGCTTCGTCATGGGCGAGGGCGCCGGCGCGGTCGTGCTCGAGGAATACGAGCACGCCCGCAAGCGCGGCGCGAAGATCTATGCCGAGGTGCTGGGCTACGGCCTGTCGGGCGACGCCTATCACATCACGGCGCCGGCCGAGGATGGTGACGGCGGCTTCCGCTCGATGAAGGCGGCGCTCAAGCGCGCCGGGCTGGGCACCGACAGCATCGACTACGTCAACGCGCACGGCACCAGCACGCCGCTGGGCGACGAGATCGAGCTCGGCGCGGTCAAGCGCCTGTTCGGCGCCGACGCCTACAAGCTGTCGATGTCCTCGACCAAGTCGGCCACCGGCCACCTGCTGGGCGCCGCCGGCGCGATCGAGGCGATCTTCGCCGTGAAGTCGATCACCGACCAGGTCGTGCCGCCGACGCTCAACCTCGACGACCCGTCCGAGGGCTGCGACATCGACCTGGTGCCCAAGCAGCCCAGGCAGCGCTCCGTACGCTACGCCCTGTCGAACTCCTTCGGCTTCGGCGGCACCAACGCCAGCGTCATCTTCGGCGCGGTGTGAACATCTTCCTTCTCCCCGCGCAGGCGGGGAGAAGGTGCCCGAAGGGCGGATGAGGGGCTTCAAAACGCCTCAGCGACGCCGCATTCGCTGGCGAGCCTCTGCCGATGCCACGTCCCTACCGCGACGTTCACACTGCCAACGCGCGCGCTCTTCGCAGCACGGCGACCGAGGCTGAAGGCCGACTGTGGTCCGCGCTTCGCGGGCGTCGATTCGGCGGCTTCAAGTTCCGCCGGCAGTATGCGATTGGCGACTACGTCGCCGATTTCGCCTGCATCGAGCGTGCCGTGATCGTCGAGCTGGACGGCAGCCAGCATGCCGAGCAGGAGGCATACGACACCCGCCGATCGGCCTGGTTCGAGAGCGCCGGCTATCGTGTCGTACGAATCTGGAACGCGGATTTCCTGCGTGACCCCGAAAGTGCGCACGAGGCGATCTGGGCGGCATTGAACGAAGAGGCCCAGCCGGTGTTGTCGCGCGAGGAAGCCCCTCATCCGCCTCGCTGGCGCTCGGCACCTTCTCCCCGCCTTCGCGGGGAGAAGGATTAACGCGAGAACCTCCGCAGCAACCGATCCGTCGCGTTGCCGGGCAGGGTGGCGCCGAGCCAGATCGCGGCTTTGGTGCCCAGGGGAAACGCGATGCGGGCGCGGTCGTGGGCGAGGCCGTGGCGGATGATCGCCGAGGCGCGCGCGGCGCTCATCATGAAGGGCATCGGGAAGTCGTTGCCCACGGTGATGCGCGATTCGACGAAGCCCGGGCAGATCACGCTGACGCCGACATTGTCGCGACGCAGCTGGTGGCGGATCGACTCGCCCCAGACGCGCACCGCCGACTTGCTGGCGTTGTAGGCCGCGGCGCGCGGCAGGCCGATGAAGCCGGCGAGCGAGGCGACGATGCCGATCTGGCCGAAGCGGCGCGCGCGCATGGCGTCGAGCAGCGGGAAGACGGTGTTGAAGGTGCCCTCGACATTGACGGCGAAGGTGCGCCGCGTGCGCTCCTCGTCGATGCCCTGGCCCTTGCCCTTCTCGATCGAGATGCCGGCATTGGCGAGCACGAGGTCGACGGGCTTCGCGGCGTCCTGCTCGCGCAGCCAGGCCGCCATGCGCTCGCGATCGGCGACGTCGATGGCCTGCGCCGCGACGTCGGCGCCGCGTGCCCGGCAGGCATCGGCGACGGCGCGCAGCCGCGCCTCGTCGCGCCCGCCCAGCGCCAGGCGGACGCCGGCCCTGGCATAGTCGAGCGCCAGCCCCTCGCCGATGCCGGAGGACGCGCCGGTGATGACGATGGAGCGGAAGGTCTTCATTCCGGTTCCGCGCCGGCCATCAGATCGCGGGGACGCAGGAAGGCTTCCAGATACGCCCCGCGCGCGAGGTTGGACCAGTCCTCGAGATCGAGGCGCAGGCAGGCGGCGGCGCCGGTCGGGTACTTGTTGGTCATCGCCACCAGCCCGGCGGGATCGCCATCGGTCGCCAGCTCGCGCGCCAGCTCGGCCATGCCGTCATTGTGGCCGATGAGGATCACGCGCGTCACCTCGTCGGGCAGCTGTCGCAGGCGGGCCAGCAGGGCCTCGGCACCGGCGAGGTAGAGGCCGGGCTCGAGCGACACCGGCGGCGTCGGCTTGAAACGCGCGAGCAGGGGCTCGAGCGTCTCGCGCGTGCGCCGGGAGGTCGAGCACAGGATCAGGTCGGGCGGCGCGCTGCGGGCGACGAGGGCGGCCGCAATGGCCACGGCGGCACGCCGGCCGCGCCCCGTCAGCGCCCGGTCGTGATCCGAACTGCCGAGGCGGCCAAGACCAGCCTTGGCATGACGATACAGGACAAGGTCGCGCTGCATGCCTCACACTCGCCGTATTCGATTGTAGTTTCAACATGTTGAGAGTGCGTAACCAGAATTTAATGGGCGACCCGGCACGATTCTGGCTACCCTCGCGAGAGACAGGGAGGACGGGCCGGCGCCCGTTTTGACCATGAACGCCAGCGTGCAGCCCGTGCCGTCTGCCCCAACCGGGACCTCCGACATGCGCACGGGCCACAGCCGCCTGATCAACCGCGAGCTCTCCTGGCTCGCCTTCAACACGCGGGTGCTGGAGGAGGCGAGCAATCCGAACCATCCGGTGCTCGAGCGCGTGCGCTTCCTGTCGATCAGCGCCAACAATCTCGACGAGTTCTACATGGTGCGCGTCGCCGGCCTGCGCGACATGCTGCCGACCCGCGCCAGCCAGCTCAGCGACGACGGGCTGACGCCGGCCGAGCAGCTCGCGGCGATCCGCGAGGCGGCCAGCACGCTGATGACCACGCAGCAGACGGTCTGGTCGCAGCTCTGCGAGGAACTGCGCAAGCACGACATCGCCGTGCTGGGCGATACCGAGCTGAGCGAGGCCGAGCGCGCCTGGCTGGAGCAGTACTTCATCGGCCAGGTCTTCCCGGTGCTGACGCCCTTGGCGATCGACCCGTCGCATCCGTTCCCGTTCCTGCAGAACCTCGGCTTCTCCGAGATCCTCAAGCTGCGCAGCGTCTCGGGCAACCGCACCATGATGGCGCTGCTGCCGCTGCCGCCGCAGATCGACCGCTTCGTGCGCCTGCCCGGGACCTCGGTGCGCTTCCTGCCGCTGGAGAACCTGATCGGCCTGTTCCTCGACCGGCTGTTCCCGGGCTACGCCGTCGATTCGCGCGGCCAGTTCCGCGTCATCCGCGACAGCGACGTCGAGATCGCCGAAGAGGCCGAGGACCTCGTGCAGGTGTTCCAGAGCGCGCTCAAGCGGCGCCGCCGCGGCGAGCTGGTGTCGATCGCGATCGATTCGGACATGAACCAGGAGCTGCGCGCCTTCCTGTTCGACCAGCTCGAGGTCGTCGCCGGCGACGTCGACATCTTCGAGCTCGAGCGCATCCTCAGCATCGGCGACGTCAGCGCGCTGATCGTCAACGAGCGGCCCGACCTGAAATTCCCGCCCTACGAGCCGCGCTTCCCCGAGCGCATCCGCGACTATGGCGGCGACTGCTTCGCGGCGATCCGCGCCAAGGACATCGTCGTGCATCACCCGTACGAGAGCTTCGACGTGGTGGTGCAGTTCCTGCGCCAGGCGGCACGCGATCCGGCGGTGATCGCCATCAAGCAGACGCTCTATCGCACCAGCAAGGACTCGCCGATCGTCAAGGCGCTGATCGAGGCGGCCGAGGCCGGCAAGACGGTCACCGCGCTGGTCGAGCTCAAGGCGCGTTTTGACGAAGAAGCCAACATCCGCTGGGCGCTCGACATGGAGCGCGCGGGCGTGCAGGTGGTCTACGGCTTCCTAGACCTGAAGACGCACGCCAAGGTCTCGATGGTGGTGCGGCGCGAGAGCGGGGCGATCCGCACCTACGTGCATTTCGGCACCGGCAACTACCACCCGATCACGGCGCGCATCTACACCGACACCTCGTTCTTCACCTGCGATCCGGCGATGGGCCGCGACGCGGCGCGGGTGTTCAACTACATGACCGGCTACGCCCAGCCCGACACGATGGAGAAGCTGTCGGTGGCGCCGGCGACCCTGCGCGCCACGCTGGTCGCCAACATCGATCGCGAGATCGCCAACGCCGCCGCCGGCAAGCCGGCCGGCATCTGGGCCAAGATGAACTCGCTGGTCGACGCGCGCATCATCGACAAGCTCTACGAGGCCTCGCAGGCCGGCGTGCCGATCGAGCTGGTGGTGCGCGGCATCTGCTGCCTGCGCCCGGGCGTGAAGGGCCTGAGCGAGACGATTCGCGTCAAGAGCATCATCGGCCGCTTCCTCGAGCATTGCCGCATCGTGTGCTTCGCCAACGGCCATCCGCTGCCGTCGCCCGAGGCCAAGGTGTTCATCTCCTCGGCCGACTGGATGCCGCGCAATCTCGACCGCCGCGTCGAGCTCCTGGTGCCGATCGAGAACCCGACCGTGCATCGCCAGATCCTCGACCAGATCATGGTCGCCAACCTGAAGGACGAGGCGCAGTCCTGGGATCTCGCCGGCGACGGCGTCTACACCCGGCGCAGGGCCGGGCCGGAGGCCTTCAGCGCCCACACCTGGTTCATGACCAATCCGTCGCTGTCAGGCCGCGGCAGCGCCCTGCGCCGGCCCGGCGCGATGCCCAAGCTGGTGCCGGGCCGCGAGGGCAGGCGGCAGAAGGCGGGCACTGGTTCGGCGTAGCTTCCATTACCTTCCCCCGGAGGGGGAAGGTGCCCGAAGGGCGGAAGGGGGATGTCGAAGACGGACTCCTGCGTTCGTCTTCGACATCCCCCATCCGTCGCTGCGCGCCACCTTCCCCCTCTGGGGGAAGCTAAGACTTCAGCCGAACGCCGGCGCCTCCGGTCCGACGTAGCGTGCGCGCGGGCGGATCAGGGTGCCGCTCTCGGTCTGCTCGATGAAGTGGGCGATCCAGCCGATCGAGCGGCCGAGCAGGAATAGCCCGAGGGCGGCGCCTTTGGGCATGAAGCAGGCGCGCTCGATCGCCACCGTGGCGACGTCGATGGTCGGCTTCAGCCCGGTCACCTTGCTGGCGGCGGCGATCAGGCGGCGCGCAAAGCGCACCTCCTCGCGATCGCCGAGGCGGTGGTTGAGACGCTCGAGCAGGAAATGCGCGCGGATGTCGCCGTCGGGATAGAGGCGGTGGCCGAAGCCGGGGATGCGCGCGCCGCTTTCGATGCGCTCGGCGACGGCCCGGTCGAGATCCGCCGCATCGCGCAGCGCCTCCATCATCGAGGCGACGCGGCGCGTCATGCCGCCGTGATAGGGGCCCTGCAGCACCGCCAGCCCGGCGACCGTCGCGCCCCACGGCGTGGCGCCGGTCGAGGCGGCGATGCGCACGGCGAAGGTCGAGGCGTTGAGCTCGTGGTCGGCCGACAGCACCAGGGCGGCGCGCACAAGATCGGCGCCGTGCTCGTCGAGCTTCCACGCGGTGGCGATCTGGCGATGCAATGGCGCGGCGGCGGGCGGGCGCGCCGCGACGATCGCCGCCAGCAGGCGCGCGACGCGGGTGCCGGTGACGGCCAGCGCACGGGAGTCGCGGCTCCAGGCGCGGGTGTCCTGCGCCGCGGCCAGCGGCAGCATGGCAAGGCAGCGGTCCATCGGCGCCAGCCGCGCGCTGGCGATCCAGCCGCGCCTGAGCGTGACGTCGATCTCCGGCAGGGCGGCCTCGGCGAAGGGATCGGCGTCGACCGCCCACAGAAGCTGCGCGACGTCCTCCAGGCTCGCCTCGGCGGCCAGCGCGCAGGCGTCCTTGCCGCGGTAGAGCAGCCGGTCGTCGTCGATCAGGGTCAGGCCCGATTCGAGCACAGGGGCGCCGAAATTCATCGCCTGCGAGGCGACCGCCTCGGCGCCGCGGCCACGCGCCTTGCGGTCGAGCAGGGCCTGGACGTCCTCGGCGTTGTAGCGCCGGCGGCGGCCCGGGCCCGGCTCGGGGTCGGAGCGGATCATGCCGCGGCTGACATAGGCGTACAGCGTCTCGCGGCTGACGCCGAGCCGTTCCGAGGCCTCGAGAGCTGTAATCAATTGTTGATCAATCATGATGTTATATTGATCAACATTATCAAAATTGACAAGATTGATTATCATGCCGATTCCTCTTCGCATCTGCGAAGGAGGAATTCGTGCAAGACATCACCATTGCCAGCAGCGGCCTCGACGGCGTCGTCGCCGGCGCGACCGTGCTCAGCCATGTCGACGGCGAGGCCGGCCTGCTGATCCTGCGCGGCCACCTGCTGGAGGAGGTCGCCGGCCGCATCGGTTTCGAGGGCATCGCGGCGCTGCTGTGGGACGATCTCGGCGAGGGCGGCGGCGACGCCGAGTCGGTGCGTCGGCTGCTGGGTCAGGCGCGGGTGGCCGCCTTTGGTCTCGTGCCCGGCCTGCTGCAGGTGACGCAGGGCCTGACGCCGATCGAGGCGCTGCGCGTCGGGCTGGGCATGCTGCCGGACGAGGCGGCATTGCCGGCGCATGTCAGAGCCTGTGGTGCGCTCCAGGTCTTCCTGCCGGCACTGCTGCGCCGAGGCGAGGGCAAGGCGGCGGTGGCGCCCGATCCGTCGCTCGGCACCGCCGCCGACCTGCTGCGCTGCCTGCGCGGCCAGCCGGCGTCGCCCGAGCATGTGCGGGCGCTGGACACCTACCTGACGACCATCGCCGATCACGGCTTCAACGCCTCGACCTTCGCCGCGCGCGTCGTCGCCTCGACCCAGGCGGGCATGATCTCCTCGCTGATCGCCGGGCTCTGCGCGCTGAAGGGCCCGCTGCACGGCGGCGCGCCGGGCCCGGTGCTCGACATGCTCGACGAGATCGGCAGCGAGGCGCGTATCGCGTCGTGGGTCGAGGCGGCGATCCTCGCCGGCGACCGGCTGATGGGCTTCGGCCATCGCGTCTACAAGGTGCGCGACCCGCGCGCCGACGTGCTGAAGAACGTGGTGCGCGATCTGGGCTCGCACGCCGGCAGGCTGGCCTTCGCCGCCGAGGTCGAGTGCCAGGTGATCGCCGCCCTGCGCCGGCTGAAGCCCGGCCGCCGGCTCGACACCAACGTCGAGTTCTACACCGCGCTGATGCTCGAGGCGGTGGGCATCCCGCGCCAGGCCTTCACGCCGCTCTTCGCCGTCGGCCGCGCCGTCGGCTGGTCGGCGCATGTCATGGAGCAGGGACGCCACGGACGCCTGGTGCGGCCGCTGTCGCGCTATATCGGGCCGACGCCCAAAGCGGCGGCGTGACGCTTCGCTTCGCTCAGGGCACGTGCGCGCTTTTTCGGCTGCATCGCGGGCGCGCTTCGGCTACACGGGGCGCGCATGCCAAGCAGCGGCCGTGTCGCCATCATCGACATCGGATCGAACTCGATCCGCCTCGTGGTGTACGAGCGCGCCACGCGCTCGCCGCTGCCGGTGTTCAACGAGAAGGTGCTGTGCGGCCTGGCCCGCGAGCTGGACATCACCGGCCATCTCTACCCGCCGGGCGTCGAGATGGCGGTCGGCAATATCGAGCGCTTCGTCAACCTGGCGCGCAACATGAAGGTGGCGCGGCTCGACCTGCTGGCCACCGCCGCGGTGCGCGACGCCGCCGACGGCGCGCAGTTCATCGACCGTATCGGCCGCATCGCCGGCCAGAAGCCGCTGCTGATCAGCGGCGAGGAGGAGGCGCGGCTGTCGGGCCTGGGCGTGATGTGCGGCATGCCCGGCGTCGACGGCGTGATGGGCGATCTCGGCGGCGGCAGCCTCGAGCTGGTGGCGCTGTCGGAATCCGGGCTGGGCCCGTGGGTGACCCTGCCGATCGGACCGCTGCGGCTGCTGACGGCCAAGCGCGATCCGCGCCAGGCGGTCGAAAGCGCGATCGCCGGTGTCGACTGGCTCTCGAGGTATTCGGGACGCACCTTCTACCCGGTGGGCGGTGCCTGGCGCGCCTTCGCGCGCCTGCACATGGAGTACAAGAAGTACCCGCTGCACATCATCCACCACTACACGGTGGCCGGCGACGAGGCGCGCGAGTGGGCGCGCTTCATCGCGGTGCAAAGCCCGAAATCGCTGGAGAAGATGGCCGGCGTGTCGCGCCGGCGCACCGAGTCGCTGCCGCTCGCCTGCGTCGCCTTCGAGCGCGTGCTCGCGGCGCTGCGGCCGCGCCGCGTCATCTTCTCGGCCTTCGGCCTGCGCGAGGGCTTCTACTTCACGCAGCTGCCCGAATCGGAGCGGGCGCGTCATCCGCTGGTCGCCTTCGCCGAGGACGAGGGCGTCGCCTGGCGCCGCTTCGACCTGTCGCCGGTCGAGGTCTTCGACTGGCTCACGCCGATCTTCGCCGGCGAGACCCCGGGTGAACGCACGCTGCGACTGGCGGCCTGCCACATCAGCGACATCGCCTGGGATGATCATCCCGACTATCGCGCCGAGCAGGCGCATTCGCGCGTGCTGCACATGCCGGCGCCGGGCATGGACCATCGCGAGCGCGCGACCTTGGCGCTGGCGATGGCCTGGCGCTACGACAGCATTCCGCGCGTGCCGTGGACGGAGATGGCCACGACCTTGGCCGACGGCGCGGCCCAGGGCTTCGCGCGCAAGCTCGGCACCGCGCTGCGCCTGTCCTACAACCTGTCGGGCGGCGCGCCGGGACTGCTGCCGCGCGTCGGCCTGCGGCGCACCGAGAAGCAGCTCGAGCTGCTGGTGCCGGAGGCGCTGCGCAATCAGCTCGGCGACGTCACGGAGCGCCGCCTGGCCGGCGTTGCCTCGGCCTTCGACCTCAAGCACGAGATCCGGATCGTTTGAGTCGCGCGAACGCGCCTGGCATCCCGAGCGAAGTGAGGGATCCAGGGTCGGCCTGGATTCCTCGCTTCGCTCGGAATGACAAAGTTCTGTTACGCCGGCTGCGGCGCTACCACGTCGATGACGCGGATCTGCTCGTTCTTCAGCACCAGGGCCAGCTCGCCGGCGATCAGCCGCAGCGCGTCGTTGCCGAAGATCTCGGCGCGCCAGCCATGCAGGCAGGGTACGTCGCGCTTGCCGGCGGCGAGGCGATCGAGCTCATCGGTCGACGCGACCAGGCGATGCGCCACGCCGGTGGCATCGCAGCGCAGGCGCAGCAGCACGCGCAGCAGGTCGACCACGGCGCCCGGCACCTGCAGCGGCTCGGGGCCGCGCTCGCGCCTCGGCAGCTCGCCGTCGGGGATCGCCAGCGCACGGGCGACGGCGGCGAGCACCGCCTGGCCCTGCTTGCCCTCGACGAAACCCTTGCCCAGGCCGCGCGTCGTACCGAGATCGGCGACACCGGCGGGCGCGTGGGCGGCGATCTCCAGCACCTGCTCGTCGCGCAGGATGCGCTGGCGCGGCACGTTCACGCGCTGCGCCTCGCGCTCGCGCCACGCCGCCAGCTCGCGCAGGATCGCGATCTGTCGCGGGCTGGGATTGCGCGGCTTCAGGCGGCGCCAGGCGTCCTCCGGCTCGACGACGTAGATCGCCGGATCGCGCAGGATCGCCATCTCCTCGGCGATCCACGATTCGCGGCCGGTCCGCGCCAGGCGGTCGCGCAGCTTTTCGTAGACGACGCGCAGGTGGGTGACGTCGGCCAGCGCGTAGTGCAGCTGCTTCTCCGACAGCGGCCGCCGGCTCCAGTCGGTGAAGCGGCTGGACTTGTCGATCTTGGCCTTGGCCATGCGCGCGGCAAGCGTGTCGTAGGCGACCTGCTCGCCGAAGCCGCAGACCATGGCGGCGACCTGGGTGTCGAACAACGGCTGGGGCAGGTGGCCCATCAGCTTGAGGAAGATTTCCAGGTCCTGACGCGCGGCGTGGAAGACCTTCAGGACGGTCGGGTTGTCGAACAGGACGAAGAGCGGCGACAGGTCGATGCCTTCGGCCAGCGAATCGATCGCGGCTGCTTCCTCCGGCCCGCCGATCTGCACCAGGCAGAGCTGCGGCCAGTAGGTACGCTCCCGCATGAACTCCGTGTCGACGGTGACGAATTCGGCAGTCGACAGACGCTCACAGAACGCGGCCAGTTCGGCCGTTGTCGTTATCATTTGCATGTTCGGGAGGCTGTATAGACCCGGGGCCGGCCCGGGGCCAAGCACCGATGGTCCAAATCCGGTCATTCGGTTGACTTTGGCCGTCAAACGGTGCCTTTTCCCGCGCCGCTGAACGCGTTTTCAGGATCTCGCCCCATGCACGCCTATCGCACCCACACCTGCGGCCAGCTCCGCCCGGAGCATGTCGGCCAGACGGTCCGCCTGTCCGGCTGGGTGCAGCGCAAGCGCGACCATGGCGGCCTGCTGTTCATCGACCTGCGCGACCACTACGGCATCACCCAGGTGGTGTTCGACACCTCGGCCGCCCAGGCATTCGCCGGCGCCGAGGCGGTGCGCACCGAGAGCGTGATCACGGTGACCGGCCCGGTCGTGGCGCGCGAGGCTTCGACGGTCAACTCCCGGCTGCCGACCGGCGCCGTCGAGGTGCGGGCCGCCGAGATGGCGGTCCAGTCGATGGCCGAGGGCTTGCCGATCCCCGTCTATGCCGAGAGCGACACCACGCCCGAGGAGCTGCGGCTGAAGTACCGCTTCCTCGACCTGCGCAAGGAAAAGCTGCATCGCAACATCATGCTGCGCAGCCAGGTCATCGCGTCCCTGCGCCGGCGCATGATCGAGCAGGGCTTCACCGAGTTCCAGACGCCGATCCTCACCGCCGACAGCCCCGAGGGCGCACGCTCCTACCTGGTGCCCAGCCGCCTGCATCCCGGCAAGTTCTACGCCCTGCCGCAGGCGCCGCAGATGTTCAAGCAGCTGCTGATGGTTTCGGGCTTCGACCGCTACTTCCAGATCGCGCCCTGCTTTCGCGACGAGGACGCGCGCGCCGACCGCGCACCGGGCGAGTTCTACCAGCTCGATTTAGAGATGAGCTACGTCACCCAGGAAGACGTCTTCGCCGCCATCGAGCCGGTGCTGGGCGGCGTGTTCGAGGAGTTCGCGGGCTACGGCAGGGACACGCCGTGGAGCGTCACGTCCGGAGCCTTCCCGCGCATCGCCTATGACGAGGCGCTGCTGAAGTACGGCTCGGACAAGCCCGACCTGCGCAACCCGCTGGTGATCAGCGATATCGGCGAGGTCTTCGCCGGCTCGACCTTCAAGGTCTTCGCCTCGATCGTCGCCTCGGGCGGCGTGGTGCGCGCGATCCGCGCGCCGGGTGCCGGTTCGCAGCCGCGCAGCTTCTTCGACAAGCTGAACTCGTGGGCGCAGGGCGAGGGCAAGCCGGGCCTCGGCTACATCGTGCTCGAGGCCGGTGCGGGGAAGGGGCCGATCGCCAAGTTCGTCGACGAGCAACGGCTGGCGAAGCTCAAGGAGCTGACCGGCGCGGTCGACGGCGATGCAGTGTTCTTCGTGGCCGACAAGCCCGACGCGGCGTGGAAGTTCGCCGGCCAGGCACGCACGCGCATCGGCGCCGACATGGACATCGTGGAGAAGGGCGCGTTCCGCTTCTGCTGGATCGTCGACTTCCCGATGTTCGAGTACGACGAGAAGGCCAGGAAGATCGATTTCAGCCACAACCCGTTCTCGATGCCGCAGGGCGGGCTGGACGCGCTGGAATCAAAGGATCCGCTGACCATCAAGGCCTACCAGTACGACATCGTCTGCAACGGCGTGGAGCTGTCCTCGGGGGCGATCCGCAACCACCGGCCGGAGATCATGTACAAGGCCTTTGGCATCGCCGGCTACAGCCGCGAGGAGGTCGAGCAGCGCTTCGGCGGCATGCTCAACGCCTTCAGGTACGGCGCGCCACCGCATGGCGGTTCGGCGCCGGGCGTTGATCGCATCGTCATGCTGCTGGCCGACGAGCCCAACCTGCGCGAGGTCATCGCCTTCCCGATGAACCAGCAGGCCATGGACCTGATGATGGAAGCGCCCGCCGAGGTTCCTGCCGAGCGGCTGCGCGAGCTCAGCCTGCGCGTGGCGCTGCCTCCCAAGAAGGCGGAGTAGGGTGCACCTCCTTCCGGTCATGGTGTGCCTCTACGCCATGCCCGGAAGCGCCCGCCTTGCGGTGCGGCCCGCAGCCCACACGTTGCGGAAGGCACCCTGACTTGGCCGCTGGACGGTCAAGTCGAGCTGTGCACGGCCTCCGGGCCCGGTTCAATGCCTGATGAGCAATGTCGGTGAGGGCTCGGGTGCACTCTCGCCCGGCGATGCGCCGCGCCTCGTCGCGCGGAGTTCCCGATGGTCGTACCCCCTCGGAGCCTGGCAAGCGATGCCCCGACGCTCGCCTGCGGCGCCCGGCACGGTGGCACCCGCAGCAATCGATGGACCGCTGCAGCTGGTTCGATACGTCGCCATCCTGATTTTTTGATTGAAGATGAGAGAGAAGTCAGATATTTTTCAATGAAATAGTACAGAGTCTTAATCTAAAGTGAAATCCCCTCTCGTTGTAGCGTTCATGATCGGCACCTGCGGTGTGCTGTCCGGTTGCGGCGCCGTCCCGCTGGCTGCAGCCATCGGCAGCTACGCAGCCGATGGCGGCCTGATCGTGACCACCGGCAAGTCGAGCACCGATCACCTGGTGTCAATGAACACCAATAGGGATTGCGGCGCCTGGCGCTCGCTGACCAAGGGGGGGCCGCTCTGCCGAGACCGCTCGGATGGCGATCCCAACCCGTACAACATCGACTACGCCGCACCATTTCGCACCCAGACCGACAGCGGCCTGGAGGTCGTTCGGTCCGGGCGCGATGACGGCAAGCTGCTGACTGGCGATGAGGCGAGACGATCCCTGGCCGACCACAGGCCGGACTTCAACGCCCCGCCCATTCCGACGACCGCCGCCGCTTCCGTGCCTGGCGAGGCACGTTTCGGTTCGGCCGGTCAACCCGCCGCCGCGCCAACACCTGAGGGGGCTGATGTCGCGGCGGCGGGTTCTCCCGTCCGAGGCAGGCGCTAGACGCTCACCTGGTTGGGCGGGCGTTCGCCACGCAGCAGCAGCGCCTCCAGATTGTCGAGCGCCTTGAAGCCCATGGCGTTGCGCGTCTCGATCGTGCCCGAGCCGAGATGCGGCAGCAGGAAGGTGTTGGGCGCCGCGTAGTACCCTTCATGAATGCGCGGTTCGCCGTCGAAGACGTCGAGCCCGGCCGCCGCCAGCTTGCCGCTGTTCAGCGCCGCGATCAGCGCCTCGTCGTCGACCACCCCGCCGCGTGCGGTGTTGACCACGATGGCGCCGTCGGGCAGCAGCGCGATGCGCCTGTCATCGAGCCATTTGCGGGTCTGCGGCGTCATCGGCGCGTTGATCGACAGGAAATGGCAGAGCGGCAACATGGCCTCGGCATCGGCGTGGAAGGTCGCGCCCAATTCCTGCGCGGGTGGCAGGCGCGAGCGGTTGCTGTAGTGGATCTCCATGCCGAAAGCGCGGGCCCGCTGGGCGGTGGCCTGGCCGATGCGGCCCATGCCGAAGATGCCCAGCCGCTTGCCGCCCAGGTGGGTGCCCATGAACTGGGTCGGCGCCCAGCCCGTCCATTGCCGCCGGCGCAGCACCGCCTCGGCCTCCTGCGCCCGGCGCGCCGCGCCCAGCAGGCACAGCAGCGCGATGTCGGCGGTGGCGTCGGTGAGCACGTCGGGGGTGTTGGTCACGACAATGCCACGGCGCGAGGCCGCGGCGACATCGACATGCTCGTAGCCTACCGAGAAAGTGGCGATGATCTTCACCGATGCCGGCAGCGACTCGATGGTTGCCGCGTTGAAGGCATCACCGGCGGCGCACATCACGCCGTCGCAATCCTCCGCCAACCTGACAACGGTGGGCCCGTCATGGACCTGATCAGCCGGGTTGAGGATGGCATCGAAGCCGCCCGCGAGCCGCGCCTCTACGGCGGGTGGGAACAGGCGGGTCGCCAGCACGCGTGGTTTCCTGTGGATCATAGTGCCTCGTCTTTCCCCTGCGTCGTGTTGCGACTCGACTTTTGGCGGTGGTGGTCTAGGCTGCCATTTCGGCGCAGCCCCCAACATCCGGCGTTCGGAGTGTCGTTCCTTACCACAATTTGTCGAACGCTCGGCGGTAGCCTGATCGCCGGCGCGGGGGTTCTTGTCCTGATCGGCCCGGCGGCAGCCGCCGATCTGGTGGCGCATCGCGCGGTCTACGAAATGCGGCTTAGCACGTCCAAGCGCTCCAGCGGCGTGGTCGACGTGCGCGGCACGATGATCCTGGAGACGGTCGATGCCTGCGAGTGGTGGGAAACCAAGCAGCGCATCCAGCTGACTTTCCTGCGCACCGACAGTGACGAGTTCACCACCGACTCGACCTTCGCGAGCCTCGAGAGCAAGGACGGCTCGACCCTGCAGTTCAGTGTGCGCAACGCACAGAACGGGGAACTCGAGGACGAGCTGCGCGGCGTCGCCGATCTGCTGGCGGACGGCACCGGCAAGGCGCGGTTTACCCAGCCGGAGGAGCGCGAGTTCCCGCTGCCGCAGGGCACGATCTTTCCCGTCCGCCATCTGTCGCAGCTCATCGACGATGCACGAGCGGGCGAGACGGTGAAATCCTACAGCCTGTTCGATGGCGCGCGGCTCGACGGCGCCTTCAAGGTCAACGCTGTCATCGCTCCGTCGCCGCGCCGCCAGCTGTCGCCCGCTCCGCGCGGCGACTTGGCGCTGCTCCGCAACCAGCAGGCCTGGTCGGTAAGGCTGGCGTTCTACGCCGCCAACGACCAGGAAGGGCAACCAGAGTACGAGGTGGCAATGGATCTGCAAGCCAACGGCGTGGCGCGCTCGATGGTCCTGGACTACGGCGACCTCGCCATCAACGCGAGGCTGCAGCGCATCGAGGCGTTGCCGGGTCCGCGATGTTGATCGGCCGCTTTCTCGGCGCGCTCGTCGCTGCCTGCGCGCTGTCGTTGCCGGCCGTGGCGCAGATCCAGGATCTCGTGCCGCACCGCGCGCTGTACAAGATCCGGCCGGCGCCGGCCGCCGCGGGAACGCTGCCGGTCAGCGCCTCGGGCACGATGGCCTACGAGCTGATACGCACCTGCGACGGGGTGGAGTGGCGCCAGCATCTGGCGCTGACGACATCGGGCGGCGGCCAGGACATCCGCCTCGAGCAGACCTGGACCGGCTCCGAGTCGCTCGACGGCAAGCGCTACCGCTTCGAGACCCGCAGCAAAACGGACGGCGCCTCGCGACCCGTGATCCGCGGCAGCGCCGAGATCGGGGTCGACGGCACGGGCGAGGCCAAGTTCACCTCGCCGCTGACGCGCACGGTCGCACTTCCGGCAGATACCCTTTTTCCGATGGCGGCACTGGCCAAGGGCCTGGCGGACCGCCGCGCCGGGCGGGACGGCTTCGACTACAAGGTGTTCATCGGCGAGAAGCCCGAGCCGCCATACCGCATGACCGGCATCCTCGGCCTCGCGCCGCGCCGCGCGCGCGAGCAGCCGCCGCCGCAGGGAGACGGTGACCTGGTCGCCGGCAGGGAGCCGTTCTACATGCACATGTCGTTCTTCGACGGCAAGGAGCAGGACGCGATGGAGCCGTCGCACACCTGGGGCGCGGCGATGCTCGAGAACGGCGTCGAGATCCTGGGTGTCCAGACGGCCGGATCGCTGCGCTTCGAGTACGTCATCGAGCGCATCGAGAAGGTGGCGCCGCCGAAATGCTGAGGTCCGCTCAGGACCCCAGCCGCAGGCGGCGGCGCTGGACGTAGCTCACGGCGAGCGCGACGCAGATCACCAGGGCGATCGCGCCAAGGCCGGGGAACACCGCGTTGGCCGGCAAGTACTCGAGCAGCGTGCCGATGACCACCGGCCCGGCCACCTTGCCGAGGTTGCGCAGCGCGCCATAGACGCCCAGCCCCAGGCCAATGTGGTCGGCGGAGATTGCGTTGCTGATGACCGACACGGTGGCCGGAAAGGTGAAGCCCTGGCCGACGCCGACCAGCACCGCAAGAACAAGCAGCGCGGTGGCGCCGGGCGCGTAGGGCAGCAGGATCAGGGCCGTGCCGATCGCCATCATGCCGAGGGCAATGGTCGGCGAGGCGCCATGGCGATCGGCCGTGCGCCCGCCGAACGGACGCACCAGCAGATGCGCGCTTTCCTGCAGGGTGAAGAACAGCCCGGCGGCCCACACGCCGTAGCCGGCCTGAAGGGCGAAGATCGGCAGGAAGGCCTTTAGCGAATAGAGCGAGCCGTAGACCGCGAACTCCAGCGCGCCGACACCCCAGATCTCGGTGCGGCCGCCGGCGTGGCGGAAGCCCTCGGCAAGCTGGCGCAGGACGCCGCGACGCCTGATCGGTTCGATACGGCCGGAGTCGAAGGGCACGAACACCGCCGGCACCATCGCCGCGCAGCTCAGCAGCCCGACCACGGTGAAGACGGTCGACGCATCGGTGGCGGCGAGCAGGATCCCCGTCACCGCCGGCGCGATAAGATGGCCCGCGCCGCGGGCCATCTCAAAGATGCCCAGGCGCGTGGCGCGGTTGTGCCGATCGAACTCGGCGACGATCGCCAGCGTCACCGGCCCGAAGATCGCCGTCGCCGAGCCATGCAGGATGCGCAGCAGCATCAGCTGGTCGGGCGTCTGCACGAAGCGATACAGGAAAGGGAACGCGGCGAACAGAAAGAGCGCGGTGAAGAACCAGATCTTGCGCCCCCAGCGATCCGACAGCGCGCCGACGAACGGCTTGAAGACCGTGCCCGTCAGCGTCGAGACGCCGACGATGACGCCGATGGCGACCTTGTTGGCGCCCAGCGCCGCCGCCAGCAGCGGCAGCACCGGGCTCTTCGCCATCTGATAGCCCACCCTGACGATCAGGTCGGTGACGAACAGGGGCCAAAAGCCTGTGGGCTGACGCCACATGCGCGCCGTCCTAGCCGATGGCGTAAGCCGCCGACTGGCCGATCGTCCCGTTGAGCGCCGCCAGCTCGTTGCCGATCAGCGCCTCGAGCTTCGCCAGCTCGCCATCGACGCGCGCCATGGTCTCGTTCGACACCGCCTCGGTCTGCGACGTCGGTGCAGCGTCGGCGATGAGCACCATGTTGATCATGTCGGCCAGCGTGTCGTTGAGCCCCGCGGGGTTGCGCAGCACATCGCGCACCGACTGGCGATTGACGTCGACCAGCACGCCCTCGATCGCCGACAGGCCGTCGGAGAGCGACTTGGCGCTGAGACCGAATCCGTCGGGCAGGTCGGTCTTGCGGCCGGTCAGATCGCCGATCTGTCGCCGGATGCGGCGGATGCGGTTGACACCCTCGTGCAGCCGGCCGAGGCAGTCGACCAGCTCGCGATGCAATGCATACTGCCGGGCGAAGGCCTCGTCGGTGGTGGAAACACGCGGGTCCTTCACCACGGTGAACAGCGCTGTGCGGTTCTGCTCGCCCGCAACCAGCTCGACCAGGTAGCTGCCGGGAACGACCGCGGGGCCGGCAACGCTGTCCGGCTCGATCGCCAGCGGCTTGCTGCGCGCCGGCGCCAGCGTCGGATCGAGCTTGGTCGGGCCGCTGTGCTTGAGGTCCCAGATGTAGCGATTGAGACCGCGCCTGACCGACGGGCGGCGCGCCGCGGGCAAGGCCTGATCGTCGCTGCGGAACGCGGCCACCGTGGCGCCCGACGCGTCGCGGATCGTCAGCGTGACGGGCGCGTCGGATTCGTTCGCCAGCCAGTAGTAGATGATCGCGCCGTTGGGCGGATTCTCGCCGACATCGAGGTACTCGCGCGCCTTGGTGCCGTCGGGCCTGTCGGTGCTCAGGATCGCGCCGCCGACGCCGAAGGAGAGCTGGTAGCCCGTGCCAGTGCGCAGGCCGGCGAGCGCGCTGAAGGTCAGCTTCTGGCGCACCGTCGCGCGCGGCGTGAAGACGCGCGTTGCGCTCTGCTCGGCGCTGATCTCGCGCAGCGGCGTGAGATCGTCGAGGATCCAGAACGAGCGGCCATGGGTGCCGGCCACCAGGTCGGAGTCCTTGATCTTGAGGTCGTAGACCGGAACCACCGGCAGACCGCCGGGCAGGCGCGACCAGTGCTGGCCGTCGTCGAGGCTGTAGAACACGCCGGTCTCGGTGCCGACGAACAGCAGGCCGGGCCGCACCGGATCGGCGCGCACGACGCGGGTGATCTCGCCCTGCGGGAAATCGCCGGTGATCGAGGCCCAGCTCCTGCCGCCATCCTTGCTGCGGAACAGGTAGGGGCGGTAGTCGGCCAGCTTGTAGCGCGTCGCCGACACATAGATCGTATCGGCGTCGTGCCGCGAGATCTCGACGCAGCCGACATAGGCCAGCACCGGCATGTCCTTGGGCGTGACGTCGGTCCAGCTCTTGCCGTCGTCGCGCGTGACATGCACCAGGCCGTCGTCGGTCGAGGCCCAGATCTCGCCCTTGCGGTGCGGCGACTCGACGACGCTGGCGCAGGTGGCGTGGATCTCCGCGCCGGCGCTCTCGCGCGTGATCGGGCCGCCCGAGGCGCCCTGGCGCGAGACGTCGTTGAGGCTGAGATCGGGCGAGATCGTCTGCCAGCTCATGCCCTCGTCGCGCGTCCGGAACACGCAGTTGCCGCCAGCATAGAGCACGCCCGAATCGTGCGGCGAGAAGACGATCGGGAAGGTCCAGGCGAAGCGGTACTTGAGGTCCTTGGGCGCGATGCCGGTCGATTCCTCGGGCCAGACATTGACCAGCTGCATCTGGCGCGTGCGCAGATCGTAGCGCTGCAGCGCGCCGGCGCCGCCCGGGCTGGAGCCCACGGCGCCGCAATAGACGATGTTGGGATCGTCGGGCTTCACGGCGATGAAGCCGCTCTCGCCGGTGCCGGGATAGATGCAGTCGCCGATCGTGATGGCGCCCCATTCGGTGGCGCTGGGGGCGGAGATCGAGGTGTTGTCCTGCTGCGTGCCGTAGACGCGGTAGGGGTATTGGTTGTCGACGTCGATGCGATAGAACTGGCCGGTGAGCTGGTTGTAGATCGACGACCAGGTCGCGCCGCCATTGAACGAGACGTTGGCGCCGCCGTCGTTGCCTTCGATCATGCGCTCGGGATCGACCGGGTCGATCCACAGATCGTGGTTGTCGCCGTGCGGCGTGGTGATCTCGCTGTAGCTCACGCCGCCGTCCGTCGACTTCCACATCTGCAGGTTGGTCACATAGACCGTGTCGGCGTGGCGCGGGTCGGCGAAGACATGGGTGTAGTACCAGGGCCGGTGCATCAGGTCGCGATGCGTCGAGACCACCTTCCAGCTCGCGCCGAAATCCTCGGAGCGGTACAGGCCGGTCTTCTCGCCCGTGGTCTCGATCAGCGCCCAGACGCGGCCCGAACGGGCCGGCGAGACGGCGACGCCGATCTTGCCCAGCATGCCGTCGGGCAGGCCGGGGTTGCGCGAGATCTCCTCCCAGGTGTCGCCGCCATCCATCGAGCGGAACAGGCCGCTGCCCGGACCGCCGCTGGAGATGTTCCAGAAGTTGCGCCGCGTCTCCCAGATGCTGGCGAAAAGGATGCGCGGATTGCTCGGATCCATCGACAGGTCGATGGCGCCGCTGTCGGCGTTGCGGAAGAGAACCCGCTCCCAGCTCTTGCCGCCATCCTTGCTGCGATAGACGCCGCGCTCCTCGTGCGGCCCGAAGATGTCGCCGAGCACCGCGACATAGACGAGGTCGGGGTTGTTGGGGTGGATGCAGACGCGGCCGATATGCTTGGAGTTGCGCAGGCCGACATGGCTCCAGCTGCGCCCGGCATCGGTCGACTTGTAGACGCCGTCGCCATAGGAGACGTCGAGACGGATCGTGGTCTCGCCCATGCCGGCATAGACGACGTTGGAATCGGAACGCGCCACGGCGATGGCGCCGACTGCGGCGCTGCCCAGGAAGCCATCGGAGACGTTGCGCCAGTAGATGCCGCCATCGGTGGTCTTCCAGATGCCGCCGGCGCAGGCGCCGAAGTAGAACGTCATGCGGTTGTTGTAGTCGCCGGCGACGGCCACGACGCGGCCGCCGCGCGGCGGGCCGATGCAGCGCCACTTCAGGGCATCGAGCGTGGCGGGATCGGCAGGCAAACGCGCGGCGGACATGACTCTGGAATCCTCGAGGTGTCGCGGATGGAGGCCCGGAGCCTAGGGCAGTATCGTGTCCGCCCGCAACGAATCCTGATGTGTCAACTTGGCGGCCACAGCCATGCTGCACCGCGCACACCACTCGAATCGCCGTGGCGTGGCGGAAGCAGGCGGGTACGGATGTGGTGGGGCTCACTGAAGATGCTGCGCTGCCATATTTCGGGAACCCGGCGGTAGAGCAGGGCGATGCGCGACAACCCGCCGCCCAGGACGATGGAGTCGGGGTCGATGAGGTTGATCACGCCACCCAGTGCGCGTGCCAGGCGATCGCAGTAGCGCTCCATCATGGCGGCGGCTGGCTCGTCGCCACGCTGCGCCGCCTCGGCGATCTCGGTGGCGCGCAGGCGCCTGCCGCTCGCCGCCTCGAACTGGCGCGACAGGGCAGGGCCGCTGAGCCAGGTTTCGATGCAGCCCTTCCGGCCGCAATAGCAGGCGGGGCCGGGACGCTCGTCGTCCTGCGGCACGGGCAGCGGGTTGTGGCCCCACTCGCCGGCGATGGCGTGCAGGCCGGTCAGCGGCCGGCCGCCGATCACCACGCCGCCGCCGACGCCGGTGCCGAGGATCACGCCGAACACGACGGCCGCGCCGGCGGCCGCGCCGTCCGAGGCCTCCGACATGGCGAAGCAATTGGCGTCGTTGGCCAGACGCACCGGCCGATCGAGCACGCGGGCAAGATCGGCGTCGAGCGGCCGGCCGTTGAGCCGCACCGAGTTGGCGTTCTTGATCAGGCCGGTGGCGGGGGAGATCGCACCGGGCGTCGCCACCCCGACGCTGCAGCGATGGCCGACGGCCCGGTCGAGCCGCTCGACCAGCACGCGGATCGCCTCGATCGTCTCCTCGTAAGGACCCTGCGGCGTGTCGATGCGCCGGCGGGCCATCTCCTCGCCGGAGGCGTCGAGCACGATGCCTTCGATCTTGGTGCCGCCGAGGTCGATGCCGATGCGCATGCGGCCGTTCTAGCCGCTCGCCACCTCAACCGCTACGCACCGCTTCGCCGACCAGCACGGGCAGCGCGACGGGGATGCGACCGCCGCTCGCCTGGTCGTGCGAGATCAGCAGGCCCGACACGCCCTCGCGGATGGCGGTGCAGAGCACCTCGCGCAGCGTCCGCATGGCGTCCGTCACGACCTCGTCGTCGAAGCCCAGTTGCAACTGACGGTCGATCGCCGAAAGCGTCGTCTCGAGTTGCGAGACGACGCTGTGGATGCGCGCGGCCTGGTCCTCAGCCACGGCTACCAGAAGCGGTTGCCGAAGAGCAATTTCGGCGCCTTGCCTTCCTCGCGATGGCGCGCGCCGATCGCCGCTCCGACGCAGGCCGCGACGCAGCCGACCGCCAGCGCGGCAGCGGTGAGGAAGCCGGCGATGGCCGCCGCCTTGCGCGCGCGATCGGCGGCCTCGCGCACCTTGGCCTCAGCCGCCTTGGCCTCGGCATAGGCCTCGTCGACACGCCGCTCGGCATCGGCCGCCGGCATGCCGGTGCGCAGGCTGATGATCTGCGCGAGATAGGTGCGATCGCGCGGGTTCATGGTGTTGTCGCGGATCGCGGCCGCCATGATGCGGATCGCCTCGGCGCGCGGCGGTGGCCCCAGCGCGGCGCCGCCTGGCGCCGGGCCGGCGCCCGGCCGGAACAGGTAGTCGGCCGCGTAGTCGGCCGGCGTCATCGCCACGGCCTCGCCGGGCTGGCCGGCGGGGCGCGAGGCCGCACCGGCGGCGACGGTTGCGCCGCTTTCGACCGCCGTGCGCGCCGTGCCGATGATGGCGCCGGCGGCGAGAACGGCGCTGATCAGCACGCCCAGCCCCCACACCAGGAAGCCATGCGCGCCGTCACGGAACTGGCGCTCGACCGGCGGACCCTCCCAGGCGCTGCGCATGCGGCCGGCAACATAGCCGCCGGCGGCGAAGCTGCCGGCCTGCACCAGCGCCATCCAGATTGCAAAGAGGATGAAGGTAACCGGCAGAGAAATGCCGCGTTCCGGCCAGGCCGACGTCGCCGACAACCCAATGGCGGCGCCGAAGGTCAGCAGGACGAAGGAGATCGCCGCCGCGGCGACGGCGCCGCCGACCACCGGCGCCCATTCGACATTGCGCGGGCGGGCGTCGGCTGCGACGGGCACCACGACGTCGATCGATGAAGCTGCCATGGCGGCCTCCTAGCGCAGGCCGACGAAGGACAGGATGGCCATCACGATGACGATCAGGCCGACCAGATAGACGATGTCGCTCATGGGGTTACCTCCACGTTCCACCCCGCTGAACGTCATCATTGGCCAGTCGTTGCGTCTTCATACGTTGACCGCAATCCGGCCGGCCTGTATAGAAGCGCCCCATGAACGGACGCTCCATCGCCTCGCGCTGGTATTTTACGTCGCTCCCATAGGGCGGCGCGTTCGGTCACGACCAGACAAAGCCGCCGCGGTCCGGCGGCTTTGTTGTTTCGACACCTCACCTCCGGGCCCGCAGCGGCAGGACCCTGCTACCGGAGGAGAGCACAATGCTTGCAGCGAAAATCGACGAGGCCGACACGGCTGCGCTGCCGCCGCTGCCGATCAACATCCGCGCCGGCTCGCCGCGCGACTACGACGGCATGAACGCGCTGTTCGCCGAGATCGATGCGCTGCACCGCCAGGCGCGGCCCGACATCTTCCAGGAATTCGACGGCCCGGCGCGCACGCCCGCCCATATCGAGCGGGTGCTGTGCGGCCCGGCGTCGAACATGCTGGTCGCGGTAGCGGCCGATGGGCTGGCCGGACTCGCCGTGCTGTTGATCCGTCCACCCTCGGAGTTCGCCGGCGCCGCGCCGCGACTCGTGGTCGAGATCGACACCTTCGTGGTGCGCGAGCGCCATCGCCGCCGCCGGGTCGGCCGGCGCCTGCTGGCCGCCTGCATCGAGTGGGCGCGCCAGCGCCGGGCGACTCATGTCGAACTGGTGGCGCACAGCTTCAACGCCGAGGCGATCCGCTTCTACGAGTCTTTCGGCTTCTCGCCCTCGACCCAGCGCATGATCATGTCGGTCTGAGAGGCGGACATGGCGGCGCTGGCGCCCACCTCGGACTTCTCTGCCATCGCCGCGCGCTACGATGCGACGCGCGACGTGCCGGAGGATCGCTTGCGTGCCTGCTACGGGCGCCTGGTCGACGGCGGCGCCCTGCCTCGGAAGGGTCTCGTGCTCGATGCCGGCTGCGGTACCGGCCAGATCTCGCTGGTGCTTGCAGCGATGGGCTACGTCGTCCGGGGATTCGACATCTCGCGCGAGATGGTTGACATCGCCCGCCGCAAGCTCCGTCCGGACATGCGTGCCTCGTATGACGTTGCGGACGTCCGCGCGCTGCCGGTCGCCGACGAGAGTGTCGACGCCGTCGTCGTCTCCAAGCTGTTCCAGCACGTCGGAGACTGGCAGACGGGCTGCCGGGAGTTGCTGCGTGTGCTGCGGCCGGGATGCTGCCTGATCCAGGTCAACGATCGTGGTGCCTTCGGCAACGCCGTGCGCAAGCACTTCGCGGCGCGCGCCGATGCGCTGGGCTTCGGATCGCGATTTCCCGGCGTGAACGAGAAGTCGGCGTTGGGCGCCTACCTGGAGGAGCGGGGATGCCAGCCGATGGCGATCGACGTGTCCGACCTGACCTGGAGCGGGCCGGTGACCTATGGTGAAGCGTTGGCGCAGATCGAGGAGGGGTTGTTCGCCGAGTTCTGGTACCTGCCGAGCAGTACCTTCAGCCAGATCCTCGACGACACGGCGCGCTGGGTCGACGAACAGCCCGACGGGCCGCGTACGATCCAGCGGATGACGCCCTGGCTGACCGTCGACGTCTTCCGCAAGCAACGGACCAGCGGGTGAGGAGGTTCACCATGGCTGACGCGTTCGACCTGATGCGCACCTACGCGCAATTGCGCGACGACGGCTCGGCCCTGGTGACCGAAGGCGGCGACGCCTTCTGGTCGGCGCTGGACAGCCGGCCCGAACTGCATGGCGGGCGCCTGCTGGGCGCCACGGCGCAGATCGGGGACTGGCCGCACTGGGAGATGCACCCGGCCGGCGACGAGGTCCTGATCCTGATGTCGGGCGCCTTCGCGCTGCAGATCGAACGCGCGGACGGCGCGGTCGACACCATCGAGATGCGCGCCGGCTCGACCTGCGTGGTGCCCAAGGGGCCGTGGCATCGCGGGCTGGCGCGCGAGCCCGGTCGGCTGGTCTTCATCACCCCCGGTGCCGGCACGCAGCACCGGGCGGTGTGAACTCCCCGCCGGCGGTCCCGATTACTTCTTCGCCGCCTTGGGCTTGGCCTTGCCGGTCTTGTGAGCCAGCGTGGCGCGCGAGCGGGCGAGCTTCTTGGCCTGGCGCTGCTTGGCCGGGGTGTCGCCGGCCTTGGCGGCGGCGATGCGCTCGTCGAGCGCCTTGATCTTGTCGGCGCTGCTCTTGATCTTGCGGACGGCCATTGTCTCGTTCTCCTGTCGGCCGATCAGGTGATCGCCGGGGTTGCGGCGCCGACATACATCGTGCGCAGCTCGCGCTTCAACACCTTGCCGGTGGCGTTGCGCGGCAGCGCCTCGACGAACTCGACCGACTGCGGCACCTTGAATTTCGCCAGCCGCGGCAGGCAATGACGGATGACATCGTCCTCCGTCAAGGCCTGATCGGGTTTCAGCACCAGCACCGCCTTGCCGACCTCGCCCCAGCGCTCGCTGGGCACGCCGATGACCGCGGCGTCGGTGACCTGCGGCAACTGGAAAAGCACGTTCTCGACCTCGGCCGGATAGACGTTCTCGCCGCCGGATATGTACATGTCCTTCCAGCGGTCGACGATGAAGATGAAGCCGTCCTCGTCCTCGCGCGCGGCGTCGCCGGTGTGCAGCCAGCCGTCGGTGAAGGCTCTGGCGGTGGCCTCCGGATTGTTCCAATAGCCCGGCGTGATGTGCGGCCCCTTGGTCCACAGCTCGCCGATGGTGCCGCGGGGGACGTCCTTGCCGGTATCGTCGACGATGCGCACCGCCGTGTGCATCAGCGCCTTGCCGGCCGAGCCCAGCTTGCCGAGCGCATCGGCGGCGTCGAGCATGGTGCCGGCCGGGCTGGTCTCGGTCATGCCCCAGCCCTGCACCAGGGCGATGCCGCGCGCCGCCCAGCCCTCGAGGATGGACAACGCACAGGGCGCGCCGCCGACGCCGGCGATCTGCAGCCGCGACAGGTCGCATCCCTGGAACTTCGGGTGCTGCATCATGAACTGGTAGGGCGCCGGCACGGCGAAGAAATGGGTAATGCCCAGGTCGGGGTCGCCGATATGGTCGAGCGCCTGACCGGGATCGAAGGTGCGCATGATCAGGATGGTGCCACCGGCGTGCAGCACGGGATTGGCGTAGCAGTTCAGCCCGCCGGTGTGGAACAGCGGCAGCACCACGAGCTGCACGGTGCGCGGCGAGATAAGCGCCGGGATGCCGAGGTTGACACAGTTCCAGAAGTTCATCCCGTGGGTGATGATCGCCCCCTTGGGATGACCGGTCGTGCCCGAGGTGTACATCACCATCGCATGGTCGTCGTGCGTCAGCGCCACGGTGCGCGGCGCGGGTGAGGCGGCCATCAGCGCGCGCTCATAGGCGCTGTCGGCGCGGTCGACGTCGATCTCCAGCAGGTGCGCGATGCCGCACGATCCCTTCAGCTCGCGCGCCTGCGGCGCGAAGCCAGCATCGTGCACCAGCATCCGCGGCCCGGCGTCCTTGAGGATGTACTCGAGCTCGGCGACGGTAAGCCGCCAGTTCAGCGGCAGCATGATCGCGCCGACCCTGCCGGCGGCGAACTGCAGCTCGAAGAACTCCGGACAATTGGGCGAGAGGATCGCCACCCTGTCGCCCCGGCCGACGCCGTTGACCTGCAGGTGCGCGGCCAGCCGCCGCGCCCTCTCGTCGAGCTGGGCGTAGCTCAGCCTGCGCCCAGTGTGCAGGTCGTGGATCGCCAGGCTCGCCGGCCGCCGGCCGGCGTGGTGGGCGACCCAGTCGAAATAGGGGATATCGGCCATGGCACAAGCTTACCTTCCCCCGCTGGCGGGGGAAGGTGGCGCGAAGCGCCGGATGGGGGTGGCTCGTGCGACAACTGCAGCGCCTCGTCTGGCCGCTATGACGGCACCCCCATCCGCCCTTCGGGCACCTTCCCCCGCGGAGCGGGGGAAGGTAGGAGAAGAGCGACAACCTCGACTCACCTCGAGAGGAACCCATGCAGCGCCCGATCCCGCCCTTCCGCGCCGATCATGTCGGCTCCCTGTTGCGCAGCGTGCCGCTGAAGGAGGCCCGCGCGCAGCACGAGCGCGACGAGATCGACGACGAGACCCTGCGCTCGGTCGAGGACATCGAAATCCAGAAGATCGTGGCAAAGCAGGAAGCGGTCGGGCTGAAATCGGTGACCGACGGCGAGTACCGCCGCGCCTTCTGGCACTACGATTTCCTCGCCGGGCTCGACGGCGTCGAATGGACCGACGTCGAGAGCGCCGTGCAGTTCAAGGGCGCGGCGCTGAAGCCCAAGGGCATCAAGGTTACCGGCAAGCTCGGCTTCAGCGACCATCCGATGCTCGACCATTATCGCTACCTGCGCTCGATCACCTCGGCCTCGGCCAAGATGACCATCCCCGCGCCCAGCGCGCTGCACTATCGCGGCGGCCGGCCGATGATCGACATGGATCTCTACCCCGACATGGACGTCTTCTTCGCCGACCTGGCGCAGGCCTATCGCGGCGCGGTGCGCGGCTTCGCCGATATCGGCTGCCGCTACCTGCAGATGGACGAGGTCTACATCGCCTATCTGTGCGACGAGGAGCAGCGCGGCTACCTGCGCAACAGGGGCGACGATCCCGAGAAGCTGCTGGGCGTCTACGCCAAGCTGATCGACACCGCGGTGGCCGGCCGTCCCGCCGACATGGTGGTCACCATGCATCTGTGCCGGGGCAATTTCCGCTCGACCTGGATCGCCAGCGGCGGCTACGACCGCGTCGCCGACGTGCTGTTCAACCAGATCGGCGTCAACGCCTACTTCATGGAGTACGACAGCGAGCGCGCCGGCGGTTTCGAGCCGCTGCGCTACGTGCCGCCCGAGAAGCAGGTCGTGCTCGGCCTGGTCACCAGCAAGTCCGGCAAGCTGGAATCGAAGGACGAGCTCAAGCGCCGCCTCGACGAAGCCAGCAAGTTCGTGCCGCTGGAGCAGATCTGCCTCAGCCCGCAATGCGGCTTCGCCAGCACGGAGGAGGGCAACACGCTGGCCGAGGACGAGCAATGGGCCAAGCTGCGCATGATCGTCGAGCTGGCAGAGGAGGTGTGGGGGTAGTGCCCCGCTGTTGTCCTGAGCGCAGCGAAGGACCCCGCGGTAATGCGATCGGCCACCGCGTCGGCGCCCGACCGCGGTGCCTGGCAGGATTGGGAACGCAGCCGGAACTTTCGGCCAGTTCAGGCGTTGCGGGCGCACGCGACCATTTGCAAGGAGCGTCATGCGTCCGATCGCCATCCTTGGCGCCGTCCTGATCGTCGCCGGCATCCTGGCGCTGGTGGTTCCCTACATCTCGTTCACCGAGACGCGCCGCGTCGTCGACCTCGGACCGCTGAAGGTCGACGCCAAGGAGCAGCGCGTGATCCCGATCCCCGCCATCGCCGGCGTCGTCGCTGTGATCGCCGGTCTCGGCTGCATCTACCTGGCGCGCAAGCGGGCTTGACCCGCCCTGTCATCCCGAGCAATGCGAGGGGTCCAGAGATTCCTCGCTACGCTTGGAATGACAGTGGTGCCGCGACGACCGCTGCGCTGTCAATTCACCCGCTTCTCGAAGCCCTTCCAGAACGGCTCGCGCAGGTCGCGCTTGAGCACCTTGCCGGCGCCCGAAAGCGGCAGGGGCTGGTCGCGGAACTGCACGCTGCGCGGCAGCTTGTAGCCGGCGATCTGCTGGCGGCAGTGCTCGATCACCGCCTCGGCGGTGAGGTTGGCGCCGGCGCGCGGCACGATGATGGCGTGGATGGTTTCGCCCCATTTGGCATCGGGGATGCCGATCACCGCCACCTCGGCGACACCGGGCAGCAGGGAGATCGCGTTCTCGACCTCGGCCGAATAGACGTTCTCGCCGCCGCTGATGATCATGTCCTTCAGCCGATCGACGATGAAGACGAAGCCCTCGTCGTCCATGTAGCCGGCGTCGCCGGAGTAGTACCAGCCGTCCTCCAGCACGGCGGCCGTCTCCTTCGGCTTGTTCCAGTAGCCCAGCATGATCATCGGCCCCTTGGCGGCGATCTCGCCCGAGATGCCGCGCGGCACCTCCTTGCGGTCGGGGCCGACGATCTTCAGCTCGGCGGTGTGCGCCGCCAGCCCGCACGACTTGATCCGGCCGGCATACGGACCATCCAGCGTCGTGTATCGTGTCGGCAGCAGGGTGAGGATCGGCGCCGCCTCGGTCATGCCGTAGGCGTGCATGAACTTGCAGCGCGGCATCACCTCCAGCGCCTTGCGCAGCACGCCCTCGGGCATCGGCGAGGCGCCGTAGAGGATCATCTGCAGGCTCGAAATGTCGAACTCGGCCAGGCGCGGGTGGTTGCAAATCATGTTGATCATGGTCGGCACGTACTGCGCGTGCGTGACTTTCTCGCGCTCGATGGTCTGCAGGCAGTCGAGCGCATCGAAGCGCGGCACGAAGGCGTGGATGCCCGCGACCATGGTGACGCCGAAGCTCGAGGCGCCGTCGGCGAGGTGGAACATCGGGCCGGAGTGGATGTAGGTCGTGTCGCCGTCGAAGCCGATGCCGCCGATGGCGTTCATCGCGTTCCACACCAGGTTGTTGTGGCTCAGCATCACGCCCTTGGACCGGCCGGTCGTGCCGCCGGTGTAGAACAGGCCGGCCAGCGTATCGCCGCCGGCGCCGGCGTCGTCGATCGGTGCGGCCCCGGCGAGCGCCTCGTAGCCGCTCATGCCCGCAGGCATCGCATCGTCGTCGAGATAGACGACGTGCTTCAGCGCCGGCAGCTTGCCGGCCAGCGCCTCGGCATGATGCTTCATGCCGCCATCGATGAACAGGGTCGTCGAGCCCGAGTCCTCGAGGATGTACTCGATCTCCGGCGTCGCCAGCCGCGTGTTGAGCGGTACCATCGCCGCTCCCAGCCAGGGAATGGCATACATCAGCTCGAGATATCGGTCGCTGTTGAGCGCCAGGATGGCGACGCGATCGCCCTTCGCCACACCGAGGCTGCGCATGCCGCCGGCAACGCGCGCCACGCGCTCGGCCGTCTCGCGCCAGGTGCGGCGGCGGTCGCGGAACACGGTCGAAACACCGTTCGGCTTGATCTGCACGGCGCGGCGCAGGCCCTGCGTCAGATACATGGCGTCCTCAATGTGCGTTTACTCCCTTCCGGACGGTAGGACAGTCGGCGCGCGGCGGGTAGTGCGGCGTGCGTCTTTCCTCTATGGTGACACCATCAACATTAGGAAACGCCCATGCCCGACTCGCTGGCGCCGCAGGTGCCGATCTTCAATCCGCTGGATCCTGCCTTCATCGCCGATCCGTATCCCGTCTACCATCAGCTGCGCGAAGCGGCGCCGATCTGGCTGTCGCCGCTCGGCCAGTGGGTGATGACCCGCTACGAGGACGTCGCCCTGGTACTGCGCGACAGGCGATTCGGCAAGAACTACGCCGAGAACATGAAGCGCCGCTATGGCGAGAAGGCGCTCGAGGAACCAGCGGTGGCGAGCCTGGCGCGTACCATGCTGGTGCTCGATCCCCCGGATCACACCCGGCTGCGCGGCCTGGTCACCAAGGCCTTCACCGCGCGGCGCGTCGAGGAGATGCGCCCGCGCATCGCCTCGGTCGTCGATCAGCTCATCGACCGCGTCTCTGAGAAAGGCACGATGGACGTGATCGCGGACTTCGCGCACCGCCTGCCGGTGATCGTGATCTGCGACATGCTGGGCATCCCCGAGGAGGATCGTGGCCAGTTCTTCGACCAGTACAAGGTCAATGGCCGGCTGATCGATCCGGTGCCGCTCACGCGCGAGGAGATGGACGCGGTCAATGAGAACGGCAAGGTCGTCGGCGCGTATTTCGACTCGCTCTTCGAGCGCCGCCGCAAGGAGCCGAAGGACGACCTCACGACCCAGCTGGTGCAGGCGGAGGAGGCGGGCGATCGCCTCACGACGGAGGAGCTGCGCGCCAATGTCGGACTGCTCTTCGCCGCCGGCCACGAGACCACGGCCAACCTGATCGGCAACGGCCTGCTGGCGCTGCAGCGCAATCCCGAGCAATGGGAGGCGCTGAAGGTCGACCCGTCGCTGATCCCCAATGCCATGGACGAGCTGCTGCGCTTCGACTCATCGGTGCAGATGACCGGCCGCGTCGCGCTGGAGGCGGTCGAGGTCGGTGGCATGAAGCTCGACAAGGGCGCCTCGATCGTCTGCTTCCTCGGCGCTGCCAATCGCGATCCGGCAGTCTATGCCGAGCCCGACAGGCTCGATGTGAGGCGTCAGAACATCCGCCCGCTGTCCTTCGGCGGCGGCATCCATCATTGCCTGGGAGCGCAGCTGGCGCGCATCGAGGCGCACGAGGCCTTCGCCGGGCTGGCGCGGCGCCTGCCCAGGCTGCAGATTGCCGAGCTCACCAACCCGTCGTGGCGGCGCAGCTTCACCCTGCGCGGCCTGACGAACCTGCCGGCCACCTGGCACTGATCGAAGAGTAGCGTTCATGTCCAATGAGAAGCCCGTCGTCATCGAGGTGACGCGGGGCCAGATGGTGGAAAGCCGTCACCTCGGCGCCGCCGCGATCATGCGTTCCGACGGCAAGGTCGTGGAGTCCTGGGGTGACATCGATGCGCCGGTGATGGCCCGCTCGGCGATCAAGCCGATCCAGGCCATCCCGCTGGTCGAAAGCGGCGCGGCCGACCGCTTCGGGCTCACCGACATGCAGCTGTCGCTCGCCTGCGCCTCGCACAACGGCGAGGCGCGGCACGTGACGGCGGTGCGCGACTGGCTGACCAGGGTCGGGCTGTCGGAAGCCGACCTCGAATGCGGCGCGCACGCCCCAGGCCGCCTGCCGATCTTCGAGCGCTACATCAGGGACGGGGTGCCGCTCACGCCGGCCTTCAACAACTGCTCGGGCAAGCACACCGGATTCCTCACAACGGCGGTTCATCTCGGCGAGCCGACCAAAGGCTATATCGGCGCCGGCCATCCGGTTCAGAAGCGCCTCGCCGCGATCTATGGCGAGCTCGGCCGCTTCGATCCCGCACGTGCACCGGCTGGCAGCGACGGCTGCGGCATTCCCACGTTGGGCGTGCCGCTGCGCGCCATGGCGACGGCGATGGCGGCGATGGCCGATCCGTCGCGGCTCAAGCAATCGCGCGTGGCCGCGATCGTGCGCATCCGCGCGGCGATGAATGCAGAGCCGTTCTTCATGGCCGGCACGGGCCGCTTCTGCACGCGCATCAACGCAGCCCTGCCGGGCGTCGCGCAGATCAAGACCGGCGCCGAGGGCGTCTATTGCGCCATGCTGCCGGCCCTTGGCGTGGGCGTCGCGCTGAAGATCTGGGATGGCACCGGCCGCGCCGCCGAGGTGGCGATGGCGAGCATCCTGCGTCATCTCGGCGTGCTCGATGCGGCGCGCTACAGCGACGCGATCAACCCGCCGATCCTCAACGTCGTCGGCGCGCGCGTCGGTGACATCCGCGCGGCCGCGTCATGGCTCGGCGCCGCGGCCTAGCGAGCATCGAGGCGCCACCCCGGATCCGCGAACCGGCCTGCCGGCATTTCGGAGTCTGCGGCGGCTGCGCGCTGCAGCACTACCCCGATGATCTCTACGTCGCATGGATGCTCGACCAGCTGCGCGCGACGCTCGACGCGGCGGGTGTTGCGTCGGCGATGCTCATGCCCATGGCGCGCACGCCGGCGGGCGGCCGGCGGCGCGCCGACCTGACGCTGCGCCACACGCGCGAGGGGATGATCGTGGGCTTCGCCAAACGGCGCTCGCACGATCTCGTCGATCTTGCCGAATGCCCGGTGCTGCTGCCGGCGCTCGTTGCAATGGTCCCACCGCTGCGCCGCCTGGCCGAGACAATCCTGCCGGCGAACGGCGAGGCCGAAGCGGTGATCAACTGGACTGACAGCGGCGCCGACCTGCTCCTGGTGACGCGACTGGAACTCGACCTCCCGCGTCGCGAGGCCATCGCCGCATTCGCCGAAACGGCCGATGTCGCACGCATCGCCTGGGGCGCGCGCGGCAAGCCGGACATCGTGCTGACGCGACGGCCACCGAAGCTGCGTTTCGGCAATGTCGAGGTCGAGCCGCCACCTGGCGCGTTCCTGCAGGCGAGCTTCGCTGGCGAGGCGACATTGCGCGCCGCGGTGAAGGCGTGGTCGGGCGGCGCGAAGCGCGTCGTCGATCTCTACGGCGGGCTCGGCACCCTGTCGTTGCCGCTGCTGCCCGAGGCAAGGCTGACGATCGTCGAAGGCAGCCGGAGCGCGGTCGCGGCGGTCAACGCGGCGCTGCGCAAGGCGACGCTGGCAGGCGTGGCGAGGGCGGAGGTACGCGACCTGAAACGCGAGCCGTTGGCGCCCGAAGAACTCGATGGCTTTGACCTTGCGATGCTCGATCCGCCGGCGGCAGGCGCTGCGCCTCAGGCGCGCGAGCTGGCGCAAAGCGCGGTCCCGACGGTGATCTACGCGTCGTGCGATCCGCGCAGCTTTGCCGCCGATGCGCGCGTGCTGGTCGATGGCGGCTACCGGCTCGAGCGGCTGTTGCCCGTGGACCAGTTTCTCTGGTCGACACATGTTGAGCTCATCGCCCTGTTCCGGCGAATCGCAAGCGGCTAGGGTGCGCCAGGACGGATACGGGAGAAGCGCTGATGTCGATGTTCGATCTCACGGGCAAGGTCGCTGTCGTGACCGGCGGCAGCCGCGGCATCGGCCGCTCGATCTGCGAGCGCATGGCCGAGCAGGGCGCCAAGGTCGTGGTGTCGAGCCGTAAGCTGCCGGCCTGCGAGGAGGTCGTCGCCGGCATCAAGGCGAGGGGCGGTGAGGCGACGGCAATCGCCGCCAGCATCTCCGACAAGGCGCAGCTCGAGAACCTGGTGGTGCAGGCGCGCAAGACCTACGGCAGGATCGACATCATGGTCTGCAACGCCGCCAGCAATCCGTATTTCGGCCCGCTCACCGGGCTGAAGGACGAGGTGTTCACCAAGATCATGCAGAACAACGTGCTCAGCAATCTGTGGCTGGCCAATATGGTCTGTCCCGAGATGGCCGAGCGCAAGGACGGCGCCTTCATCATCGTCTCGTCGATCGGCGCACTGACCGCCTCGCTGCACATCGCCGCCTACAACATCTCCAAGGCCGCCGATCTGTCGCTGGTGAAGTCGCTGGCGGCGGAGTGGGGCAAGCACAATATTCGCGTCAACGCCATCGCGCCCGGCCTGATCAAGACCGATTTCGCCAAGGCGCTGTGGGACAATCCGACGATCCGCGCCTCGGCCGAGAACAAGGCGGCGCTCAAGCGCATCGGCGATCCCGACGACATCGGCGGCGTCGCGGTGTTCCTGGCCTCGAAGGCCGGCGCCTTCGTCACCGCGCAGATGATCGTCGCCGATGGTGGCGTGGTCGGCACCGGCGGCGAATAGGTGAGAAGCCGCCACGTCGTGCTGGCGCGCCGACCCAACGGCGCGCCGGCGCCCGATGACTTCCGCGTCGCAACGCGCGAGTTGCCGCCGCTGGCCGAAGGCCGCGTGCTGGTGCAGGTGCTCTACGCCACCGCCAATCCCGGCAGCCGCAACCGGCTGGGCGGCGGCGGCGCGAGCTACGCGCGCGGCATGGAGCTGGGCGAAACCATGGAAGGCCCGGCGGTGGGCCGCGTGATCGAATCGCGCAATCCCGCGTTCAAGAGCGGCGAGCTGTTGAGCGGGCCGTTCGGTTGGGCCGAGTATGTCCAGATCAGCGGCCGCGGCATGCGGCGCATTCCCGCCGACACGCCCTCGATCAGCGCCTGGGCCGGCATCCTCAGCATCCCCGGGCTCACCGGCTATTTCGGCCTGCGCGACGTGGGCCTGGCGAAAGCGGGCGAGACGGTGCTGGTGTCGTCGGCCGCCGGGCCGGTCGGCGCCACGGCCGGCCAGATCGCGCGCATCATGGGCTGCCGCGCCATCGGCATCGCCAGTGGCACCGAGAAGCTGAAATGGCTGCGCGAGGTCGCGAGATTCGACGCGGTGATCGATCGCGCCGGCGCCGACACAGTCGGCGCCGTGGCCGAGCGTATCAGCAAGGTCGCACCAGATGGTGTCGATGTGTACTTCGACAATGTCGGCGGCATCACGCTCGACGCGGCCATCGCCTGCATGAAGCCGAAGGGACGCATCGTCATCTCCGGCCAGATCGCTGATTACAACACCGAGCCCTCGGCACGCTACGGCACCCGCCGCGTTTATGAATTCATCGGCAAGCGCCTGCGCATGGAAGGCCTGGTCGTGTTCGACTACGCCCAACGGTACGACGAGGCGACCGATGCGATGGTCGGCTGGATCCGTGACGGCCGGCTGAAATTCCGCGAACACATCGTCGAAGGACTCGACGCGCTGCCGGCGCTGTTCTGCGCCCAGTTGCGCGGCGAGGTCTTCGGCCGACCTTTGGCACGACTCGCATGACCTCCTGGCCTTCGCATCCCGTGCTCGATCGCCTACGGCCGCTGCTGCCGCAAATCGCCCAGCGCGCCGACGAGATCGAGCAGGCGCGACAGCTGCCACCCGACCTCGCGCGCACCCTGATCGGCACCAAGGTCTTCAAGCTCTGCGTGCCCAAGGCGGTGGGCGGCGAGGAGGCGCATCCCCTCGTGCTGATGCAGGCGATCGAGGAGACGGCGGCCGCCGACGGCTCGGCCGGCTGGAACGTCGCCATCGGCGCCAGCTCGGGCAGCACCGCGGCCTATCTCGCGCCTGACGTGGCACAGCTGATCCACGGCTCGCCCGACGCGGTGACCGGCGGCATCTTCGCGCCGCGCGGCAAGGCGGTGCGCGAGGGCGGCGGCTATCGCGTCTCCGGCCACTGGCAATGGGCCAGCGGCAGCCCGCATTGCGCCTGGATCAAGGGCGGCTGCGTCGCCTGGGAGGATGGCAAGCCGCGCATGATCCGCGACGGTGTGCCCGAGGTGCTCACGGTCTACTTCCCACGCGAGAAGATCGAGTTCGTCGACAACTGGTACACCTCCGGCCTCTGTGGCACGGCCTCGTGCGACATCAAGGTCAACGACGTCTTCGTGCCGGCCGCGCACACCATCTCGCTGACGCGCGACAGGCCACGCATCGGCACGCCGCTCTACGTGTTCCCGATGTTCGGTCTGTTGGGCATGATCTGCGCCATGACCTCGCTGGGCATCGCGCGCGGCGCCATCGCCGACATCGTCGAGCTGGCCGGCGCCAAGAAGCCGACCCTTTCCAACCGCGCGCTGGCCGAGCGTGGCGCGACGCAGGGCGACGTAGCGCGCGCCGAGGCGATGCTGCGCTCCGCCCGCGCCTTCATGGTCGAGGCGATCCTCGAGGCCTGGGAGGAGGCGCAAGGCGGCGCGATCAGCGTCGAGAAGCGCGCCGCCGTGCGCCTGGCCGCGACCCACGCGGCCAACGAATCGGCCAAGGTCGTGGACATCTGCTACACCCTGGGCGGCGGCACCTCGGTCTATCGCAAGAGCCCGCTGCAGCGGCGCTTCCGCGACGCGCACGTGATCACCCAGCACATGATGGTGGCGCCGCCGAGCTACGAGCTGGCCGGGCGTGTCGTGCTCGGACTGCCGACTGATCCGTCGATGATCTAGGCGAGGGGACGATGGCGGGCGCGACGGAGATCGGCATCAAGGGCGACGGCTTCACCATCAACGGCCAGCCGACCTATGCCGGCAAGCGCTGGCGCGCGCACAAGATCGAGGGCCTGCTGCTGAATTCGCGCATGGCCAACGCCATCATCGACGACGAGAATCCTTCAACCGTCGGCGTCTGGGCCTATGCCGACGGGCCGTGGGACGCCGAACGCAGCACGCGCGAGTTCATCGCCGAGCTGCCTACCTACCGGGCGCACGGGCTGCTCGCGATCAGCGTCAACCTGCAGGGTGGCAGCCCGCAGGGCTACAGCTGGAACCAGCCATGGATCATGTCGGGATTCGCCGCCGACGGCGCGCTGAAGCCGGCTTACGCCAATCGCCTGACGAGCGTGCTGGAGGCGGCCGACCGCGTCGGCATGGCGGTGATCCTGGGCTGCTTCTACGGCCGCCAGACGCCGCACCTGAGGGACGAGGCGGCGGTGAAGCGCGCGGTCGGTGAGGTCGTCGACCTGCTGGCGGCACGCGGCGTGACAAATGCGCTGATCGAGATCGGCAACGAGGTCGACCTGCCATGGTTCGAGCATGACATCATCCAGGCACCGCGCGGGCATGAGCTGATTGAACTGGTCAAGGCGCGCTCCGGCGGTCGCCTCAAGGTCAGCACCAGCTTCAGCGGCGGCGCCGTGCCTTCCAGTAACGTGATCGCCGCCGCCGACTACCTGCTGGTGCACGGCAACCACGTCGAGTCGCCGGAGGGCATCCGCCGCGTCGTCGGCGACACCCGCGCGAGCAAGGCCTATCGCGGCCAGCCGATCGCCTTCAACGAGGACGACCACTACGATTTCGAGGGCAAGGACAATAATTTCCGAGCCGCGCTCGGCGCCTATGCCAGCTGGGGCTTCTTCGACTATCGGCGCATTTCCGAGCGCTTCACCGACGGCTATCAATCGCTGCCGGTCGACTGGGGCATCAACTCGCTGCGCAAGCGCGCCTTCTTCGGCTATCTGAAAGAGATCACGGGTAGCTGACCATGGGGAGCTGATCATGGCGCTGCATTTCAGCCTCGAAGAGTTCAGCCAGCGCCAGGCCGCGACTTTGATCGAGCTGGGGCGCCGCGGGCTCGACGGCCTGCTGATGTTCCGCCAGGAGAGCATGTACTACCTGACGGGCTACGACACCTTCGGCTACGTCTTCTTCCAGTGCCTCTATCTAGGCGCCGACGGCCGGCTGATGCTGCTGACGCGCGCGCCCGACCGGCTGCAGGCGATGCATACCTCGACCATCGAGGATATTCGTATCTGGGTCGACGGGCCCGAGGCGGCGCCGGCCAACGAGCTGCACGAGATCCTGCGTGCGTTCGGCGTGCGCGGTCGCAAGCTCGGCGTCGAGTACGACGCCTATGGCCTGACCGCCGCCAACGGCCGCAGGCTCGACGCGGCGCTGGACGGTTTCGTCAAGTTGGTCGACGCCTCCGACCTCGTGACCAGGCTGCGGGTGCGCAAGAGCCCGGCCGAGATCGCCTATGTCCGTCGCGCCGCCGAGCTGGCCGACGAGGCGCTGGATGCGGCGCACGAGACGGTCCGGCCGCAGGCCTTCGAGGGCGACATCCTCGCCGCCATGCAGGGCGCGGTATTCAGGGGCGGCGGCGACTATCCCGGCAATGAGTTTATCGTCGGCTCCGGCCGCGACGGGCTACTCTGTCGGTACTTCAGCGGCCGGCGCCATCTCGATGCAGAGGACCAGATCACGCTGGAGTTCGCCGGGGTCGACCGCCACTACCATTCCTGCCTGATGCGCACGATCCCTGTCGGGCGAGCGCGTCCGCTTCATGTCGAATTCCACAAGGTGGCGATCGAGGCGCTGCACGCCTGCCTCGATGCGCTGCGTCCCGGCGAGCCGATCGGCGCGGTGTTCGACGCCTATGCCGCGACCTGCGCGCGGCGCGGGATGGGCGCGTTCCGGCTCAACGCCTGCGGCTACAGCCTGGGCACGACGTTCGCGCCGAACTGGATGGACTGGCCGATGTTCTATGCCGGCAATCGAGTGCCGGCCGAGCCCGGTATGGTCTTCTTCCTGCACATGATCCTGATCGACGGCGGCAGCACCACGGCGATGTGTCCGGGCACGACGGTGCTGGTCGGGGAGAGCGGCAACGAGCTGCTGTCGCGCCACCCGCTCGATCTGGTCGTGAGATAGGGGCGGGGATGTTCGAGAGCTTCAAGCGTCAGATGATCGATGTCGGCGAGGCGCGCATCAACACGCTGACCGCGGGCAG